>DATMUT010000202.1:0-6210 GCA_035563755.1 Novosphingobium sp. | reverse complement strand
CCGCCGTAAGACCAGCCATAGGTGGCGATCTTCTTGGCGTCCACATAGGGCAGCGATTGCAGATAGCGCGCGCCGGCCAGCTGGTCGTCCACCTCGACGGTGCCCATGGCGTGATGGATCGCCCGCTCGAAATCGACGCCGCGGCCCGGGCTGCCCCGGTTGTCCAGCTCGAAATAGATGTAGCCGCGCGCCACGATGGCCTGCGCCAGAGCGCCCGTCCACCCGCGCGACACAACCTGCGCGCCCGGCCCGCCGTAATGCTCGAAAAACACAGGGTAGCGCTTGCCCGGCTGCATCGGCGGGGTGATCATGCGCCAGTGCAGCACGGTGCCGTCCTGCGCGCTGATCGTGCCGAAGGTGGGCATGCGGTGCGCGGGCATGAAGGGCGCATAGGGGTGCGTGCCATCCACCCGGTTTTCCTCGATCCAGGCGATGCGGTGGCCAGTAGCGTCGGCCAGATAGGTCTGCGGCGGCTGGGCCGGGCTGGACCGGGTCACGATCAGCGCCTGCCCGGTGCGATCGGCGGTCACGGCGTTGACGAAAGTCGGATCGGTCAGGCGCTCGGGCTCGCCGCCATTGCGGTAGTCCAGCGCATAGACCTGCCGGGCCAGCGGGTCGTCCTTCGTGCCGGTAAAGAGCAGGCGGCCGGCCTTCTCGTCGACCGCGTTCAGCTCGCTCACCACCCAGGGGCCGCGCGTCAACTGCGTCCAGCCGCCATTGGCAAAGCGGTAGAGGTGACCGAAACCGTCCCGCTCGGACCACCAGATCAGGCTGCCGTCGCGCAGGAAACGATAGGCGTCCGACAGGTTCGTCCAGTGCCCCTCGCGCGCGGTTTCGGTAAACAGCACCTGCGCCGCGCCCGTTGCCGGGTCCACCCGCAGCATGTCGAGCCGGGTCTGCGCCCGGTTCTGGCGCTGTACATACAGTGCCTTGCCGTCGGGCGCCCAGTCCACGCGGGCCAGATAAATGTCCTCGTCAGCCCCCAGATCGACCCGCACGCGGGCCGAGCCATCGGGCTTCATCACCCACAGGCTGACCTGCGCATTGGGGGTGCCGGCGGCCGGATAGCGCTGCTGAAACGTGGTGGTGCCCGCAGCGCCAATCGCCGCGCGGGTGACAGTGCCCACCTGCGCCTCGTCAAACCGCTCGACCGCGATCCAGGCATCGCCCGGCGCCCACCAGTGGCCCGACATGCGCGCCATTTCTTCCTGAGCGACAAATTCGGCCTCGCCCCAATGGACGGTGGCGGCCGTTTCGGGGGGCGTGATGGCGCGCGCCTCGCCGCCGGCCACGGGCAACACCCACAGCCGCCGGTCGCGCACGAAGGAAATGGACTGCCCGCCAGGACTCAGGCGCGGCTCGAGCATGTCGGCGCCAGCCCCGGCAATGGGGCGGGCATGGCCATCCAGGTCCGCCAGATAGAGCTGCCCGTCGAGCGGCACCAGTATCGCCTTGCCGCTGGCCGCCCAGCTATAGGTAACGATGCCCTTGAGGTCGCCGATCCGCTGGCGCTCGCGCGTCATGCGCTCGGCCTCGGACAGGTCGCGCCCGGCCGAGAGCTTGAGCGAATCGACCAGCATCCGCCAGTGCCCCGTCGCCCGCTCGTAGCCCCACAGGTCGTAGCGCTCGCGGTCGTCCGCGCGGTTGCGCAGCAGCGTCAGCCACGCGCCATCGGGCGAGAGCTTCACCCCGCGCGGCGCCGGCCCGTTCAGCGAAGGGCTGGCAAACACCCGCGCGACATCAAGCACCGGCGCTGACGCAAGCGCGCTGGCCGCCACGCCGCTCACGCGCGGACCCTCTGCCCGCAAGCCGACGGGCAAGCCAGCCAACAGCAGCGCCGCAACAAGGCAGCGGCCGGGAACAGACGCGGGAAAGCGCATGGCAATGTGGGCAACCTTTCGGCCGGATGGCAACGGGCAAGAGCAACTGAAACGCGAAAGGGCGCCCCGGCGGGATTTGCCGGGACGCCCTTTCACGGTTTTGCCGTTTGTGGCGTAGGGGAAGTCCCCTCCCGGCTCAGCCTTCGCCGCGGGTGTCGCGACGCTCGGCAATACGCGCACGTTTGCCGGTGCGGCCACGCAGGTAGTACAGCTTGGCGCGACGCACGACGCCCTTGCGGACCAGCGTGATGCTCTCGACGTTGGGCGAATACAGCGGGAACACGCGCTCCACGCCCTCGCCGAACGACATCTTGCGCACGGTGAAGTTCGAGTTGATGCCGCGGTTCGAGCGGGCGATCACGACGCCCTCATAGGCCTGAACGCGGGTGCGCTCGCCTTCGACGACCTTCACGCCGACGCGCACGGTGTCGCCGGGGCGGAATTCGGGAATGGTCTTGCCGGCCTTGGCGATTTCCTCGGCCTCGATCTGCTGAATCAGGTTCACTAACCCAAGTCCTTCACAACGCGCTGCGCGCCAGAGGCAGACTGGCCCCGAGCGTCACAATAACGCTCCCAAAGGTCCGGCCTGCGTGACCGTGTATGATCGACCGCCTGAGCCTTGCGCCAGGCGGCGATTTTCCCGTGATCCCCCGATCGCAGCACTTGCGGGATCTCGAGCCCTTCCCAATCATTGGGTCGGGTATAATGCGGGTACTCGAGCAGTCCGGACTCGAACGACTCTTCATCCCCGCTGGAAGCCGCGCCCATTACGCCGGGAAGCAGCCGAATGCAAGCATCAAGCACCATCAGCGCCGCCGGTTCTCCGCCCGACAGCACGATGTCGCCCACGCTGACTTCCTCGACGTCGCGGCCGGCAAAGATCCGCTCGTCAAAGCCCTCGAACCGGCCGCACAGCACGATGACGCCGGGGCCCGCCGCCAGTTCGCGCACGCGCGCCTGGCTGATGGGCCTTCCCCGCGGCGTCATGGCCAGCACCGGACGCCCGGCCGGGCCGCTTTCGCGCGCATGATCGATCGCGCGGGCCAGCACATCGACCTTGAGCACCATACCAGCCCCGCCGCCGCTGGGCGTGTCATCGACCGTGCGGTGCTTGTCGGCCGCGAAGTCGCGGATCTGCACAGCATCGATCGACCACTTGCCCTCCTCGCGGGCGCGCCCGGCAAGGGAAACGCCCAGAGGCCCCGGGAACATCTCGGGGTAGAGCGTCAGGACGGTGGCGGCAAAGGTCATCGCTCAGCCTTCGGCGTAAGCCGCCTCGACCAGCACGCGGGCCGCGTCCCATTCGGGCACGGCCTCGGCGCGCATGGGCACCATGAAGCGAACGGGCTTGCCGCCCTCTTCAGCCGCCGGCCGCTCGATCTCGAGGATGTCGCCAGCCCCGAAATTCTCGACCGCGATCACCACGCCCAGCGCCGCGCCATCGGTCGAAACCGCCGGCAGGCCGATCAGGTCGGCATGGTAATACTCGCCCTCGGCCAGCGTCGGCAGTTCGCCGCGCGGCACGGTCAGCGCCGTTCCGCGCAGCTTTTCCGCCGCCGTCCGGTCCGCCACTTCGGCAAAGCGGGCGATCGCGCCCCCCTTGCCGTCGTCCTTGAGCGACTTGACGGTCAAAGCGCCGTTATTGAAGGCGCGGAAACGCTTGAGCGCTGCCACACCCTCGCCGAACAGCTTGAGGCGAACCTCGCCGGTGATGCCATGGGCGGCGATCACAGCCGCCATGGTCACGGCCCGGTCCCGCCTCACGCTATCCGACATCGCCGATTACTCGGCAGCAGCTTCAGCAGCGGCCTCGGCGGCAGCAGCAGCCTTCTCGGCCTTCTCCTCAGCGCGCTCCTTGGCCTTCTTGCCCGGAACAGCCTTGTTCGGGTTGTTGGTCGCGGTGCGCTCCTTGATGCCGGCCTTGTCGAGCATGCGGGCAACGCGATCGGTCGGCTGAGCGCCAACGCCCAGCCAGTAACGCACGCGGTCCTCGATGAAACGGACGCGGTTCTCGTCGTCCTTGGCCAGCACCGGGTTGTAGGTGCCAACCTGCTCGAGGAAGTTGCCGTCGCGGGGCGAACGGCTGTCCGACACCACAACCTTGTAATACGGACGCTTCTTGGCACCACCGCGCGACAGACGCATCGAAACAGCCATTTTTCTACCTTTCCAAATAAATAAACGAATTACTTCTTGAACAGCTTCGACAGGTCGCCGCCACCCAGGCCCGGCAGACCGCCGCCGCCCAGGCCACCCAGCCCACCGGGCAAACCGCCCGGAAGGCCACCGGGGCCACCCATGCCGGGGATGTTGGCGCTGCCAGGACCAGCCATGTCGGCCATGCCCGGCATCGCGCCGCCAAGGCCACCCTTGCCGAACAGCGCGGCAAGGCCCTTGAGGCCACCCATCTTCTTGATCTGCTTCATCGCGCGCTCCATTTCCTGGTGCATCTTGATGAGCTTGTTCACATCCTGAACCTGCACGCCGCTGCCCTTGGCAATGCGGATCTTGCGCTTGGCGTTCAGCAGGTCGGGCTTGGCGCGCTCCTTGGGGGTCATCGAACCGATGATCGCATCCATGCGCAGCAGCACCCGGTCGTCCATGCCCGAGGCGTCCATCGCCGCCTTGGCCTTCTTCATGCCTGGCAGCATGCCCGCCAGAGCGCCAAGGCCGCCCATTTTCTGCATCTGGCGCAGCTGGGTGCGCAGGTCGGTCATGTCGAACTGACCCTTGGCCATGCGCGCGGCCAGCTTCTCGGCCTCGTCGGCCTCAACTGCCTGCGCGGCCTTCTCGACCAGGCTGACAACGTCGCCCATGCCCAGAATGCGGCCCGCCACGCGGCCCGGGTTGAACACCTCGAGCGCGTCCAGCTTCTCGCCAACGCCGGCAAACTTGATCGGGCGGCCCGTGACCGCGCGCATCGACAGCGCCGCGCCGCCGCGCGCATCGCCGTCCATACGGGTCAGGATAACGCCGGTCAGCTCCACCTCGGCGGTAAAGCTCTGCGCGACGTTGACCGCGTCCTGGCCGGTCAGCGAATCGACGACCAGCAGCGTTTCCTTGGGCGAGGAAATGGCGGCAACCGCCTTCATCTCGTCCATCAGCTGACTGTCGACGTGCAGACGGCCCGCCGTGTCGAGCAGCAGCACATCGACCGCCTGCAGCTTGGCCGAATGGATCGCCCGTTCGGCAATGGCGGTAGGCGTCTGGCCGGCGATGATCGGCAGCGTGGCCACGCCCACCTGCTCGCCCAGAACGGCCAGCTGCTCCTGCGCGGCGGGGCGATTGACGTCGAGCGACGCCATCATCACTTTCTTGCCCTGCTTCTCTTTCAGCAGCTTGCCAAGCTTTGCCGTGCTGGTGGTCTTGCCCGAGCCCTGCAGGCCGACCATCATGATGACCACCGGCGGCGCCGCGTTCAGGTCAAGCCCGGGGACATCCTGCCCGCCCAGCATCTCGACCAGCGCGTCGTTAACGATCTTGATGACCTGCTGGCCGGGCGTGACCGAGCGCAGCACGTTCTGGCCGACGGCCTTTTCCGTCACCTCGTCGACGAAGCGGCGCACCACCGGCAGGGCAACGTCGGCCTCGAGCAGAGCGATTCGCACTTCGCGCATCGCATCGCGGACATCCTGCTCCTTGAGCGCACCGCGCCCACGCAGCTTGTCGAACACGCCGCCAAGACGATCGGACAGATTGTCGAACATGCCCAAGCCACTCCAAACCGACAGGCCGCCCGAAGGGCAGCGCATCACGCCAAAAACGCCGGTGGGCGAAACCTCGCCGACCAGCGTGTGAACTCGGCCCTGAACCCAGAGCCAGAATCTCTCAAGCGAAAAATGCCGGCGGACGAAACCTCGTCGGCCAGCATGTCGCCTTTATCGCGATATTCGTATCCTGGTGGAGCCTAGCGGGATCGAACCGCTGACCTCCTGCATGCCATGCAGGCGCTCTCCCAGCTGAGCTAAGGCCCCAATAGGATACGTCGCAAATCGGTTGGTGGAGCCTAGCGGGATCGAACCGCTGACCTCCTGCATGCCATGCAGGCGCTCTCCCAGCTGAGCTAAGGCCCCGTAACCAATCGATTTCCCCGATCAGCTCCTCTGGGAGAGAAGCGTCTCGGCCCTGCCTTCCGGCCGGGGCCGCCCCACTAGGACGGCTCCCCCGGCTTGGCAAGACATTTTTTCGCGCCGCCTGAAAAAAGTGAAATCCGTTCAGACCTTCACCCCTTCAAAGCGGCGCGCATGCCTCACACCTCGTCCGGCTCCTCGTCGTGGCCGGCCACGCCCAGGTCATCGTCGCCACCCAGGTCCACGTCGTTGTCGGGCGA
>DATMUT010000201.1:0-3058 GCA_035563755.1 Novosphingobium sp. | reverse complement strand
GCCATACATGCCAGCCATGCGTCGCGATCGGCGCTGGTGATGGCCACGTGCATGTGCCGCATGCGCAGGCGCGGATGCCCCTTTTCGGCCGAATAAAGCGCCGGCCCGCCCAGCCACTCGCCCAGATAGCGCTTGAACACCTCGCGCGTGGGGCCAAGGTCGGCCGGGTGCATGGCGCGGATGGCGCGGGCCTGCTCCAGGCTCTCCATCCGGTCGTAGAATGTGTCGATCAGGCGCGCGACGCCCGGCGCTCCGCCCATGCGGTCAAACAGGCTGGCCTGCGGGGTGGGCGATGTGTCGGTCACGTCATGTCTCCT
This sequence comes from Novosphingobium sp., assembly GCA_035563755.1. GTDB lineage: Bacteria > Pseudomonadota > Alphaproteobacteria > Sphingomonadales > Sphingomonadaceae > Novosphingobium. The sequence goes on along the minus strand of DATMUT010000201.1, from coordinate 2,741 downwards.
CGGGCCGGGGCCTTGCCGCAAATGCGCCCTCGCGCCAAGGGGGCTCAGTCGCGCGGGGCCGGCAACAGCCAGCGCACCCCCGCAACGGCCAGCATGCCCACTGCCGCGAGGCACACGCCCGCCCAGCCAAACGCGCTCCACGCCCAGCCGCCCAGCAGCGATCCTGTTGCCGCGCCGGTGAAGTAGAAGAACATGTAGGCGGTTTGCAGGCGGCTTTGCGCATGGGGATCGAGCCGGAAGATGCGGCCCTGATTGGTGACATGGCCCATCTGCACGCCAATATCCATGAGCAACACGCCAACGCCAATGGCGACAAGGCTGGTCCGCCCCCAATAGAACACGCCGTAAGAGGCAATGGCCAGCGCGATCATGATGCCGGTCAGCCGGCGCGGGCTGGTGCGATCACCCAGAGAGCCAATGAGCGGACTGAGCATGGCCGCGCCTGCGCCAAGCAGGCCATAAAGCCCCACCGCCTGCGGCCCCAGGCCAAACGCCGGGCTTTCCATCAGGTGGATGAGGCACGACCAGAACGCCATGAACGATCCGAACAGCATCGCCCCGAACAGCGTCGCATCGCGCAGGGTGCCGTATTGGCGCAGCAAGCCCCACACCGAACGCAGCAGGCCCAGATAGCTGCCATCATAAGTGGGCGTGGTGCGCGGCAGCAGCCGCCACAGCACCAGCGCCGTCACCGCCTGCACCCCGGCGGCCAGCCCGAACATGACCCGCCAGCCATAGGCCCCGCCCACAAAGCCCGACACCGTGCGCGCCAGCAATATGCCCAGCAGCACGCCGCTGACCATGAAGCCCACCACGCGGCCCTTCTGGTCGGCCGGGGCCAGATGGGCGGCAAAGGGCACCAGCAACTGCGGCGTCATGGTCGACAGGCCGAACAGCCCGCTGGCCAGCATCAGCCACCACAGGCCTGGCGCCAGCGCAATGCCCAGCGCGGCAAGGGCGCTGAATGTGGTGAAGAACAGCACCAGCCGCTTGCGCTGCATCATGTCGCCCAGCGGCACCAGCAGCAACATGCCCAGCGCATAGCCCAATTACGTGAGCGTGGGCACCCAACCGACCGTTGTGGTCGAAATACCGAAACTGGCGCGGATCTGATCGAGCAATGGCTGGTTGTAGTAGACATTGGCCACACCCGCGCCGGCCGCCGCCGCCATCGTCCACATGAGCGCCGGCGTCAGCTTCTGAACCGGAGCAGCGTTGGTGCTCGGTGCGGGGGCGGGGCGGACATGGGGGCGCAAGGTAGACGGGGCGGATTGTGACATGGCGGTCCTGCGTCGATAAAGGTACGACATTTGACGTACCTATGCGTTCCCATCTACGCTTGTCAGGGCAAGTTTCAAGGCATAGCTTTGGGCAATGGCAGAAAAATTACCGCAACCCGATCGCGAGAGGATCGAACTGGGAGACGTGCTGGCGGCTTTGGCCGACCCGCTGCGGCGCGAGGTGGTGGCACGCCTGGCCGCCGCGCCCGAGGGCACCGAGCGCACCTGCGTCTCTTTCGGCTTTCCGCTGGCCAAGGCATCGCTCACCCACCACTTCCGCATCCTGCGCGAGGCCGGGCTGATCGCGCAGACCGACTACGGCAACCGCCGCATGTCGAGCCTGCGCCGCGCTGATATCGACGCGCGTTTTCCGGGCCTACTGGCGCTGCTCGAGGCCGAGCTGGCCGCCAGCATGGCGGTTCCGGCGCTAGGCTGAGGCCATCGCGGCCAGATCGAGCGCGCCGGTCAGATCGCCCGGTGCGTGGCCGCTGTGGGCCTGCATGGCCCGGTCGCGCTCGACAATGCCGGGCAGGGGCGCAAGGCCAAAGCGCCGCGTGATGAAGCGCGCGATCGATCCGGTGTCATAGATCGTGTGGTCGACATGCGCCTTCTTCGCATGCGGCGAGATCACCAGCGCCGGAATGCGCGTGCCCGGCCCCCAGCGGTCGGCCTTTGGCGGGGCGACATGGTCCCACCAGCCGCCATTCTCGTCAAAGGTGATGACCACCAGCATCTTTGCCCACTGCGGGCTGCGGCGCAGCGTGTCTATGACTGCGGCCAGATGGCGGTCGCCCGATTCGACATCGGAATAGCCTGCGTGCATCGTCAGGTTGCCCTGCGGCTTGTAGAAGGCCACCTGCGGCAGCTTGCCGGCCAGCGCATCGGCCAGAAAACGGTTGGTGCGCGCCGTATCGCCCGTGCCGCCATCGCGCAGGTGCTGTTGGCGGTCGGCAGTGCCGGGGGCAAAGCGGCTGAAATAGTTGAACGGCTGGTGATGCGGCTGGAAATTGGGGCGCGGCGGGTTCGACTTGTCCTGCATGGTGCCCGCCATCGCCATGGCAAATCCGCCGCCATACCAGGCCCATGTAACGCCCTTGGCCGACAGCGTGTCGCCTATGGTCATGTGGGTTTGCGCGGGCAGGGTCATGGGGTTGGCGGCATCGGCATAGGCGGGCCGGGCCGGGTCAAGGTTGTAGCTGGGCGCATAGGGCGGCAGCATGGTGTTCACGGCATAGCCGTCGGGGCTGATGGTGCTCTCCACCATCTCGGCCGGGCCTTCCAGTGCGCTGGCCGCGCAGCTGGGCTTGCGGGCCAGGCGGGTGCCCTTGGGGCCGTCCTCCAACTGCGCGATCAGCGGCGCGGCAGGGCTTTGCGCCGCGCCCGGATAGGTGGGGGGCGTGGCCGCAATCAGATACTGGTGATTGAGGAAAGACCCGCCGAATGCGCCCATGAAGAACCGGT
>DATMUT010000200.1:0-4901 GCA_035563755.1 Novosphingobium sp. | reverse complement strand
CCGCACTGGTAGCCATCATGCGCGACGAAGGCCGACTGCAGCGGATGCAGCTTGCCCGGCGTGCCCAGCCCCTCGATCGTGGTCACGCTGTCCCCCTCGTGCATGACGGCCAGCGACAGGCAGGAATTGATCCGCTGCCCGTTGACGATGACCGTGCAGGCGCCGCACTGGCCGTGATCGCAGCCTTTCTTGGTGCCCGTCAGGTGCAGATGCTCGCGCAGAGCGTCGAGCAGGCTGGTGCGCGTGTCGAGGCTGAGCGTATGGGCCGCGCCATTGACGTTGAGCCGCACCGTTGCCCGCACCGGCTGGGGCGAGGGGGCCTCGGCCGCCTGGGCCTGCGCAATGGTGGCGGGCAGGGCGCCGGCGGCTGCGGTTGCCGCGCCTGCCTTCATCAACCCGCGCCGCGTCACATCGAGTTCGTGAGTGTCCTGCATGTCGCCTCAGGTTAGATAGGGTTTCGCCGGGATTTGGCCGGCAACATAGCTGGCTTGCGCCGCCAACGCCAATTTGCCACCGATAAGGCATGGGCGGGCCAAGGGGAATGCCGCTGCATTCATTGAAACGTTGAATGCTACTCATGGATTGGCCGGTTGTTCCCGGCCCCGCCCGGCGATAGGAGGCGGCACTGCCCCCTCGAAAGCCCTGTTTGCCCCCGACCATGCACAACCCGCGCGCCGATCTTGCCGATGTGGCCTATTTTCTGGCCATTGCCCGCCATCGCAGCTTTCGCCGCGCTGCCGTCGAGCTGGGGGTCAGCGCTTCGGCCCTCTCGCATGCGCTCAAGGGGCTGGAGGACCGGCTGGGTGTGCGCCTGGTCAACCGCACCAGCCGCAGCGTGACCCTGACCGCTGCCGGCGAGGAACTGCAAGAGGCCACAAGCGGCCCGCTGGCGGCCGTGGGCGACGCCTTCGAAAGGCTGAACCGATACCGCGACAACCCCAAGGGCAGGGTGCGCCTCAACGTGATGGGGGATGCCGCGGTGCTGCTCATCGGCCCCGTGCTGCCCGCGTTCATGGACCGCTACCCCGACATCGAGCTGGAGATTTTCTGCAACAACCAGATGGTCGACATCACCGAAGAGGGCTTTGATGCTGGCGTGCGCTATGGCGGCACCGTGCCCGAGGACATGGTGGCCCAGCGCGTATCGGCCGAAATGCACTGGGTGGTGGCCGGGGCGCCGGCCTATTTTGCCCGATTTGGCGAGCCGGCTCATCCGCGCGACCTGGCGCGGCATCGCTGCCTGCGGCTCAGGTCGGGCAACGACCGTGTCATCCGCTGGGATTTCGATCGCGATGGCGAGCATATCGAGATCGACGTGCCCGGCGCCATTACCGTCAACCACTCGGATGCGGCGCTGCCTGCCATGCTGGCGGGCGGAGCGCTGGGTTATGCGCCCGAACCGCTGCTGCGCCCCTATGTCGAGGCCGGGCAACTGCGCATTGTCCTGCCCGAGTGGGCCTCGCCGGGCGGGGCATTCCATGTCTATTATTCCAGCCGCCGCAATGCGCCGGTCGGCCTGCGGCTGCTCATCGAACTGCTGCGTGAGATGCGGCCCGTGGGCTACTAGGCGCCTATTGTTCGGCCACCATATCGCCGCGCGCGCCCACTCCGCCGCCGCGAAAGCCCGAGGCGATGCCCGCCAGCGCCGCGAGACATGCCCCTGCCAGCAAGGGCACCGGCCCCAGCCCGACGCCAAAGCTGAGCAAGACGCCCACCAGCGCCGCGCCCAGCGTCTGGCCAAACAGGCGCCCTGTGGCAATCAGCCCGCCGGCTGCGGCTGCGCGCGCGCGCGGCGATGTGCCAATGATCATGCGCGCATTGGGCGAGAAGAACAGGCCAAAGCCCAGCGCGCAGGTCATCAGCCGCCAGACCACGCCCAGATGCCCGGCATCGGCCGGCATGAACGCCACCAGCAGCAAGCCTGCCACCGCAATCGCCATGCCCGCCATGCCCAGCCACGCCGCGCTCACCCGGTCCGACAGCCAGCCCGACAGGGGCGCGATGACCAGCATGGTGAGCGGAAACGGGGTCATGGCCAGGCCGGCTGCCTCGGGCGACATGTGCATGACGCGCTCGAAACGGAAGGGCAGGGCCACGACCAGCGCGCTTGAGGCGACAAAGCCGGCGATGGCGCCCAGCGTCGAGAGCAGGATCACCTTGTGCCCCAGCAGGTCGACCGGGAAAACGGGGGCGGCGCGCCGCTTCTCGTGCCGCACCAGCATGGTAATCAGCGCCACGCCGCCTGCGCACACGATCATGCCGGGCAGGGGCATGTGCCCTTCGACACCCAGCTCTACCCCGCCGATGAGGCCCAGAACGCCGGCCGCGCTCCACAGCCCGCTCTTCCAGTCGAAGTGGCGCGTGGTGGGGGCAGGATCAGGCAATGCCCGCCCCAGCAGCAACGAGACGACCGCCAGCGGCGCTGCCGCCACGAACACCAGCCGCCAGTCGAAATGGCTGATGATCAGCCCGCCCAGCGTTGGCGCGAGAGCGTTCGAGGAGGCCACGATCACGCTGTTGAGGCCAAGCCCGCTGCCAAGGTGGCGCGTGGGATAGATCTGACGCAGCAGCGCGCTTGCGACAGACAGCGCCATGGCCGCCCCCAGCGCCTGCGCGCCGCGCAGCAGCAGCAGAACCCAGAAGGAATGCGCCAGCAGGATCATCAGCGAGGCGATGCCGAAGATGATCTGCCCGCTCTGGTAAATGCGGCGCAGGCCATATCTTTCGCCCAGCGACGAGAAGGGCAGCAGCCCCATGACCAGCACCAGCTGGTAAAAGGTGACGATGCCCGTGACCGTGCCCAGCCCCACGCCCAGCTCGCGGGCAATGGCGGGCAGGCCCACGTTGGGAATGGTGCCATCCACCACGGTAAGCGCCGTGCCGAAAGAGAGCGCGACAATGGCCCAGATACGATCGGGCATGGCCATGCCATCGCCGCCGGGGCGGGGCGGGGCTTCGGCGGTCGCGGCCATTGTTAAGGCAGGGCTGTCGTCGCGTGGCAATTGGCTGGCGGAAGTCGGGCGGTCTAGCATGGGCGGGCGATCAATATCCTTGCCGTGGCGGCAGATGGGTATCCTGTATCACGCCCTGCCGCCACCCGCATTGTGTCGCAAGGGGCCGCGCAGTCGCCAATCGCTGCGCGGCCTCCGAAGGGTATTACAGCGAATTGTCCGCCCCGATGGCGGCATACAGCGTCACCCGGTTCGACAGATCGCTCGACAGGGTCGAGATCTGCGTCTGCTGGGCGGTGTAATAGGTGCGCTGTGCGGTCAGCGCGGTCTGGTAGGTGCCGATGCCCGCCTTGAACTGGTCTTCGGCCAGCAGCCATGCCTTGCGCGCGGCGCTCACGTAACGGGCCTGCGCCTCGCGCTGGGCGTTGATTGTGCCGCGCCGGGCCAGCGCATTGGCCACGTCGCGAAAGGCGGTCTGCACGGCGAGTTCATAGGCCGCGACATAATAGTCCTTCTGCGCCTTGGCATATTCCAGATTGCCGCGCGTGGTGCCACCGATCAGCGGCATCGAGGCCGAGGGCGTGGCGTTCCAGTTGAGCGCACCGCCGGTGAACAGGTTGGACAGCGCCGTGCTGGCCACGCCGATCGACGAGGTCAGGCTGATCGTGGGGAAGAACGCCGCCCGCGCCGCGCCCACGCTGGCATTGGCGCTGACGAGCTGGTGTTCGGCCTCGACCACGTCGGGGCGCTGCAGCAGCACGGTCGAGGACAGGCCTGCCGGCACATTGGCGATCGCGGGGTCCAGCTCGGCCAGCGAGGCGGGCAGCAGGTCATCGCTCACCTGTTTGCCCACCAGCAGGTCGAGCGCGTTGCGGTCCTGCGCGACGGCGGTGGTATAGCTGGCCACATCCGACTTGGCCGCCTCGACCACGGTGATGGCGCTTTCGACATCCGACCCGCTGGCCAGCCCAGAGTTGAACAGCGAACGGGTGAGGGTGAGCGACCGCTCGCCGCTCGTCACCGTGTCCTGCGCCACCTTGAGCAGGTCGCGGTCCGAGGCCAGCGTCACATAGGCCGCCGCCGTTTCCTCGACCAGCGTCAGGCGCGCCGAACGCAGGCCCGATTGCGTCGAGAGATAGGTCTCGAAAGCGGCCTTGCTCTGGTTGCGCACGCGGCCGAACAGGTCGATCTCGAAACTGCTCATGCCGCCGGTCAGGCTGTAGCTATCGGAATTCAGCCCCTGGTTGGTCACCCCGCGCGTGACCGAACCGGTGCCGGTGGCGGCAATGGTAGGCAACTGGGCCGAGCGGTCGACATGCCAGGTGGCGCGCGCCTGCGCCACGCTGGCCATCTGCTCGCGAATGCTGCGGCTGTTGCTCAGCGCCATCTCGACGACTTGCGCCAGGCGCTTGTCGGCAATCATCTGGCGCCATTCCATGCCTGCAGCGCCTGCCTCGGCCGGGGCATAGGCCGCGCCCTGCGGCCATTGCGAGGCCACGGGCGCGGTCGGGCGCTGGTAATGGGGCGCCATATTGCACGCCCCCAGTGCCAGCAGCGGCAAGGCCAGAGCGGTGCGCGCCAGTTTGCGGCGCAGGTCTGGTGAGTTACGCATTGGCTTCGCTTTCCGGCCCATCCTTGGGGGCCTGTGCAGGCTGGGCCGCAGTAGGCTGGGCCGGCCCGTCGCGGTGGAACAGCTTGGTCACCGCGATGAAGAACATGGGCACGTAGAAGATGGCCAGCGCCGTTGCCGTGATCATGCCGCCCAGCACCGCGGTGCCAATGGCGATACGGCTGTTGGCGCCCGCTCCGCTGGCCACGGCCAGCGGCACCACGCCCGCGATAAACGCGAAAGAGGTCATCAGGATGGGGCGCAGGCGGATACGCGCCGCGTTCAGTGCCGCCTCGACAGCGCCCTTGCCCTCGCGGTGGGCCGCTTCGGCAAATTCGACG
>DATMUT010000199.1:0-2156 GCA_035563755.1 Novosphingobium sp. | reverse complement strand
AGCGCCGCCCAGAGCCTGCTGCGCCGTTTCGGCTTTCGCCGCTCGCTGGTGTGGAACGGGGTGGTGGCCACGGGCTGCTATGCCATCTGCGGCCTGTTCGCGCCGGGCTGGCCGGTGTGGGCCATATTTGGCGTGCTGGTGGTTTGCGGCTTTTTCATGTCGTTCCAGTTCACCGCCTATAACACCATCGCCTATGACGGGGTGGACAAGAAGCAGATGAGCAGCGCCACGGCCTTCTACTCCACCTTCCAGCAACTGATGCTTTCGCTGGGCATTTGCGTGGCGGCGCTGGCGCTGCATCTGGCGATGCTGCTGCATGGGCACGAGCGGCCGGCGCTGGCCGATTTCTCGACCGCTTTCTGGGTGGTTACCTCCATCTCGCTGTCGGCCACCTTGTGGAACCTGCGCTTTGCCCCCGATGCCGGCGCCGAGATCAGCGGCCACAGCCACCCTGCCGAAGCCGAGGAGCGCCCGCAGGCCGATGAAGCGGCATAAGCGCCTGACCTATAACCCAAAGGCATAGGCAAGCCATTTCAAGGCGCTTAACGCATAGCCCTCGGCGGGCGCATAATGGGCCGCCTCAAGAGGGGAGCCCCAGCCAATGCCCAATGCCATCGCCACCGTCTCGCTCAAGGGAACCTTGCTGGAAAAGCTGGAGGCGGCAGCCGGGGCCGGCTTTGCGGGGGTCGAGATCTTCGAGAATGACCTGATCGGGTCGGAGCTTTCGCCCGCGCAGGTGCGGCAGCTGCTGGCCGATCTGGGCCTTGCCTGTGACATCTACCAGCCTTTCCGCGATTTCGAGGGGATGCCCGGCGCCCTGCGCCAACGCGCCTTCGACCGGGCCGAGCGCAAGTTCGACCTGATGGGCGAGTTGGGCACGCAGCGCATCCTCGTCTGCTCGAACTGCTCGCCCGCTTCGCTCGGCGAGCGCCAGCGCATCATCGACGATTTCGCAGACCTTGGCGAGCGGGCGGCGCGGCGCGGCATCCTTGTGGGCTATGAGGCGCTGGCCTGGGGCCGCCATGTGTATGACCACCGCGACGTGTGGGAGATCGTGAAGGCGGTCGATCACCCCAACATCGGCATCATCCTCGACAGTTTCCACTCGCTCTCGCGCGGCATTCCCAACGACAGCATTGCCCGGATCGCGGGCGACAAGATCGTCTATGTGCAACTGGCCGACGCGCCGCTGCTCGACATGGACCTGCTCTACTGGAGCCGCCATTTCCGCAACCTGCCGGGGCAAGGCGGGCTGGATGTGGCCGGCTTCGTCGCCGAAATCCTGCGCACCGGCTATGACGGCCCGCTCAGCCTCGAAATCTTCAACGACCGTTTCCGCTCCAGCTCGCCGCGCCTGGTGGCGCAGGACGGCCTGCGCTCGCTGGTCTACATGCGCGATGCGGCGCTTGCCCGGCTGGGGCGGCCCACCACCATGCCCGCGCCGCAAACCGTGCTAGGCACCGAATTCGTCGAATTCACCGCGGCGGGCGAGGATGCCACAAGGCTCGAGGACACCTTCGCCACGCTGGGTTTCCGCCACGCCGGCACGCATCGCACCAAGAAAGTGTCGCGCTGGCAGCAGGGCGGCGTCAATTTCGTGCTGAACGCCGAGCCCAAGGGTTTCGCCAAGACCTATCGCACGGTCTATGGCAATTCGATCTGCGCGATCGGCCTACGCGTGGCCAATGTCGACGCGGTGCTGGCGCGCGCGGCGGCGCTGGGCATCCGGCAATATGCGCCCGAGGGCCGCCCCGGCCGTCTGGCCATGCCGGCCCTGCGCGGGGTGGGCGGCAGCCTGGTCTATCTGGTGGCCGATGCGGGCGCCGAAAGCCTGTGGGCGCGGGAATTCACCCCCGCCGAAGCCACACCCGACACAGCGCCTACTGGTGAGGTGCGGCGCATCGATCACCTCGCCTCGGTGGTGCACAATGACGAGTTCCTCTCGTGGCAATTGTACTGGCGCGCCCTGTTCGGGCTCGAGCCGCTGGCCACGCAGGATGTGATCGACCCATCCGGCCTCGTCCACAGCCAGGCGCTGGCGGCGGCGGGCGGCGGCCTGCGCATCACCATGAACGGATCGGACGCGCGCGAGACGCTCTCCTCGCGGTTTCTGGCGCGGGGGATGACGGGCGGGTTCCAGCATGTCGCGCTGGCCT
>DATMUT010000198.1:0-5333 GCA_035563755.1 Novosphingobium sp. | reverse complement strand
GAGCGGCGGGCCATAGGCCGCATCCAGCCGTTCGCGAAAGGTGAAGAACACCAGATCGTCGCTCACGCTGCCCATCCTGTCCAGCGCTTCGGCTTCCGAGGCGATTTCGGCGAATTCCAGCACAGTACCGGGGAAACGCAGCGTGAATTCGGCCAGCGCTGGATAGAAATAGCGCTCGAGGATCATCGCGTCGGCACCTACGCGAACGGTCGTGGGGGCGACAGTGGCGGCCACGCTCGCGGCATGCGCCATCAGGTCGGGCAGTTTCGCGCGCAACTCCTCGCCGCGCGGGGTGAGCGTAACGGCCTGGCCGGTTTGCCGCCGGAACAGGGGCTGGCCCAAGGCGCGTTCCAGTGCGGCCACTTGCTTGCTCACCGATGCTTGCGAGATGTCGAGCACATTGGCAGCGGCGGAAAAGCTGCCTGTATTGGCGACAGTAAGGAAGATTTCGAACTGGCGAAACGTGCCGCGCATGGTTGGATTCCGACACTTGGCTGCCGCCTGGATTTTGCGAAAGTTTAGCGCAGCCCGGTGCGTGCTGTCAAAGCCGGGGCAACCCATGCGCGGCAAGTCATAACCTATTGGCTATTGGGGGTATGCCGCGTGGGGGCGTTGCTTGCCTCGTGTCCGCCACATAGTCCCTGTTCACGCAAAACAGGTGAGACATTATGACGGACACGCGCAAACTGCATCTCAGCGCCTTTCTCAAGCCGGTCAGCCTGCATGGCGCGGCATGGCGCTATCCGGGCAGCTGGCCCGATGCCAATCTGAACTTTGCGCATTTGAAGGCGCTGGCCCAGCAGCTTGAGCGTGCCTGCTTTGACGTTGTGTTCACGGCCGATCATCTGGCCGTGCTCAACCTGCCGATGGAGGCGCTTCGGCGCAGTCACACCGTATCCACCTTCGAGCCGCTGACGCTGTTGTCCGCGCTGGCTGCGGCAACCGACAGGATCGGATTGGTCGGCACTGCCTCGACCAGTTTCGAGGAGCCCTTTCATGTGGCGCGCCGCTTTGCCTCGCTCGACCATATCAGCCAGGGCCGGGCAGGGTGGAACATCGTGACCACCTATAACCCCGATGCGGCGCTGAACTTTGGTCAGGACGACCTACGCGAACATGATGATCGCTATCGGCAGGCGCGCGAATTTCATGCCGTGGTGCGCGGGCTGTGGGACAGTTGGGCTGACGATGCCTTTGTGCGGGATCAGGCCGAAGGGCTGTTCTTCGATCCGGCCCGCCTGCATGTGCTCGATCATCATGGCGCGCATTTCGCGGTGCGCGGGCCGCTCAATATTGCCCGCCCGGTTCAGGGCGCGCCGGTGATTTTTCAGGCCGGCGCGTCCGAAGCCGGGCGGCAATTGGCAGCGGAAACGGCCGATGTGATTTTTGGCGCCGAAGCCACGCTGGAGGGCGCAAAGCGCTTTTATTCCGATATTCAGCGCCGATTGCGCGCAGTGGGCCGGGCGGAAGGTGCGTTGCGGGTGATGCCGGGCGCGATGATCATCATGGGCGAAACCATGGCAGAGGCGCAGGCGCATCGCGCGCGGCTGGATGGTCTGGTCGACTATGCGCAGTGTTTGCCCACGCTTTCCCGCCTGTTGGGCTGTGATGCCTCGGGTTTTGCGCCCGACGCGCCCCTGCCCGATGTGCCCGAGACAAACGCGAGCCAAAGCACGCGCACCTTTGTGCTCGAACTGGCCGCGCGCGAGGGATTGACTGTCCGGCAGTTGGCGCAGCGGCTGGGCGGCTATGGCGGGCTCAGTTTTGTCGGAACGCCGGCCAGCATTGCCGACGAGATGGAGCTGTGGCTGGCTGAACGGGCGGCCGATGGCTTCAACATCCTGTTCCCGCATGTGCCCGTGGGCGTGTCGGATGTGACCGATCGGCTGGTCCCGGAATTGCAAAGGCGCGGCCTGTTCCGCACGGCCTATGAAGGCAGGACACTGCGCGAACACCTGGGTTTGCCCCGGCCCGACAATGCGTTCTTCTGACTGACAGTCAGCGGGCGGCCCTAGGTCATAACGGCCGCCCGCGGTCCTGCGTATTTTCGGAAACCTCCTTGCGTTACTTGCCGGCCGCCGGCTTTGCCGCGTGATTGAAGCCCATCGCCTCGATCCACCAGCCGAATTCGTCGATCCAGTGGTCCGAGGTGGTGCCTTGCGGCTTCATGCCAAAGCCGTGGTTGCCCGCGTGATACAGGTGCAGTTCGGGCCGGTATCCGGCGGCGAACAGCGCGTCGTAATAGGGGCGGAAGCCATAACCAGCGACCAGGTCATCCTGCGCCAGGACCATGAACATGGGCGGCAGAGCGCCGGGGGCCGGGGTGGGCTTGGGCTGCAGCCAGGGCTCTTTGGGGGTGCCGGGCGGGTAGGGCAGGTTGGCGGCCGGAATCGGCGGGATCGGCGTCTTGAACGGCATGCCATAGATCAGGCCGGCAAAGTCGGGCCTGTCCTTCTCGTTGGCGGCCGAGGCCATCATGCCGGCCACATGCCCGCCCGCCGAAAAGCCGACGACGCCCACGCGGTGCGGGTCGATGCCAAATTCGGCGGCGTGGGCGCGGATCTGGCGCAGCGCCTCCAGGCCATCGACAACGCCGGCATCGCCTGCCTGCCCGTTAGGCATGGTGGCGTTCACGCGCACGCGCATCTGTTCGTTGGTTTCGCCCGGCTTGAGATAGGTCGTGCGGTACTTCAGCACGAAGGCGGCAATGCCCCTTTCGGCCAGCCACTGCGCCACCCGCGTACCTTCGGAATGGATCGAGAGGAAGCGAAAGCCGCCGCCCGGCGCCACGATGACCGCCGCGCCCGTAGCCTTTGCCGGATCGGGCAAATAGGGCTGCCAGCTGGGCGCCGAGACGTTGTAGATCCACTCGCCGTTGTTTTTCGCTTCCTCGGCCGTGCCGGCAGGAATGGTGCCGGGCCAGGCTGCCGGCGCGGCGGGCGCGCCATTCCACAACAGGCGCGCAGGCAGCACGCGCACGGCAGCAGCCGGGGCAGCCTGCGCGCTGGCAGGGGCGGCAATGGCCAGCGGCGCCAGTGGCATCATGGCCAGCAAGGCCTTGCGTAAAAGGGCAAAACGGGGGGCGTTGATCGGCATATGCGCTCCTGTCACGGTGACGCGGCAGGATGGCGCGGGCATTGGCATGCTCAAAGCCGGTGGCGCCAATGATCGACAGGCGGAGAGGCCGTCAGGAGTGGAACCAGCCCCACACCAGCCGCCCCGTCAGCCCCAGGCTGCACACCACCAGCAGCGGGCGGATCAGTTTTGCGCCAAAGCGCGTGGCGGTATGCGCGCCAATCCAGTTGCCTGTCATCGCCCCCAGCGCCATGCACAGCCCCAGCGACCAGATGACCTTGCCGCCAATGGCGAAGACCAGAATGCTGGCAATGTTGCTGGTGACGTTGAGCAGCTTTGTCAGCCCGGTCGCGCGAGTAAGACCAAGGCCCCGCAAGGACACAAGCGAGGTGGCGTAGAACTGCCCCGCGCCCGGCCCGAAAAAGCCGTCGTAGAAGCCAAGGCCCGCGCTCAGCGGCATGTAGGCCCGCTCGCTCAGGTGGCCGTGGCTGTCGTCATCGTGCATGCGCGGAGATAGCAGCGTGTAGAGCGAGACCATCATCAGCAGCACTGGCACCAGCAGGTTGAGCACATGCGCGTCAAAACGCTGGATGACCATCGCGCCCGCCACGGCGCCGGCAAACACGCAGGCCACCACCGGCAGGTTGGGCCGCACCTTGAACAGCCCCGCCTTGTGATAGCGCCAGCTGGCCATCGCCGTGCCGCAAGCCGACTGCACCTTGTTCGTGCCCAGCAGGAAAGGCGTTGGAATGCCCGCATAGATAAGCGCCGGCATCATCAGCAGCCCGCCGCCGCCTGCCACGGAATCGACAAAACCGGTGACCACCGCCGTTGCGGTGAGTGCTGGATAGAGCCAGGGGGCAAGGGCGGGGGCGGCGATAATGGCAGCAGGCATTTGCGCGGTTTGCCGAAAGCGCTTATGGGCCGCAACCCATAATGACCCGCTTTTCTTTCTCGATCGCCGCCACTGATGGCAAGGCCCGCACCGGCACGCTGACCATGCAGCGCGGAGAGATCCGCACGCCCGCCTTCATGCCGGTGGGCACGGCCGCCACCGTCAAGGCGATGAAGCCCGAAACGGTGCGCGCGATTGGCGCCGACATCATTCTTGGCAACACCTATCACCTGATGCTGCGCCCCGGCGCCGAGCGGGTGGCGCGGCTGGGCGGATTGCACAAGTTCATGAACTGGGACCGCCCGATCCTGACCGATTCCGGCGGTTATCAGGTGATGAGCCTGTCGGAACTGCGCAAGATCACCGAGGAGGGCGTGACCTTTGCCAGCCATATCGACGGGTCGCGGCACAATCTGACGCCTGAGCGGTCGATGGAGATCCAGCGGCTGCTGGGCAGCGACATCGTCATGGCCTTTGACGAATGCCCCCGCGCCGATCAGGGCAAGGATGTGATTGCCCGATCGATGGAAATGTCGATGCGCTGGGCCAAGCGTTCGCGCGACGGTTTCGATTCGGGCGAGGAGCACGCCGCGCGTTCGGCGCTGTTTGGCATCCAGCAGGGCGCACTGCACGAGGATCTGCGCAAGATTTCGGCCGAGAAGCTGATCGAGATCGGCTTTGACGGCTATGCCATTGGCGGCCTTGCCGTGGGCGAGGGGCAGGAGGCCATGTTCGCCACGCTGGATTTCGCGCCCGACATGCTGCCGGTCGACCGGCCGCGTTACCTGATGGGCGTGGGCAAGCCCGACGATCTGGTCGGCGGGGTCGAGCGCGGCATCGACATGTTCGATTGCGTGCTGCCTTCGCGCAGTGGGCGCAACGGGCAGGCGTTTACGTGGAGTGGCCCGCTCAACATCCGCAACGCCAAACATGCCGAGGATACCTCGCCGATTGACGAGCGGTGCAGTTGTTCGGTTTGTGGCACTTATAGCCGCGCTTACCTGCATCATCTCAACAAGGCGGGCGAGATTTTGGGCGCCATGCTGATGACCGAACATAATCTGGCGTTTTATCAGCAGTTGATGGCCGCGATGCGCAGCGCCATTGCGCAGGGGCGGTTTGCCGCCTTCGCCGCCGAGTTCCGGCGGGACTATTTCGCCCGCTAGGCCGATGCGCGCAGGATGGCCCTGCGCGCGCTGTCACTCGGGCGTAAATCAGGCTGGAAGGGCGCCCGCATTCCTGCGGCGGCCCACGAACTGCGTCTCCAGCTGCGTGCCCAGATAAGCGCAAAATTCCCCCGTCTTTTCGGCCAGAAACCCTGCGCCAATGAGATAGGCGTAGCGCTGGGCTGTTTCGAGATCGG
>DATMUT010000197.1:0-10698 GCA_035563755.1 Novosphingobium sp. | reverse complement strand
TGGCCGCTGCCAAGTCGCCTTCGGACTTCTTCAAGCTCCACAACGACCTGATGAAGAAGCACTTCGACCAGGCCGTGGCCTTCAGCTCGAAGCAGAGCGAAGCCTTCCTCAAGCTGGCCAGCGAAGCTGCCGCGCCGATCTCGAACCGCGTGTCGATCGCGGTTGAGAAGGTCAAGTCGGTCGCCTGATAAAGGCGAAAGATCGATGCTGCCAGCCTTGCGGATCACCGCGAGGCTGGCGGCTCGAGCGTTTGGGGCCAGGCGCCCTGTCTTCTCGCCCGGCTGGTGAGTGACCGCGAAGCTTGCGCCTGCCGGGCGCCACGGCAATAGCGGCAAACCGCAAGGCCGGGCCTGACCGAGCCGCTTTTGGGCAGACTTGCAGCGCACGCATCTTGTCCTGCACCCTGCACTTGCGGTATCCTGACCAAATGCCTCACCCTCAGCCCTTTGCCGAGCCGACTCGCGCGCGCCTGTCCATTGACCTGTCGCCGCAGTCCATCTCTCACGGCACCCCCTATCAAGGCGATCACGCCCTCCGCGAGGGGCCACTGGCCGTTCAGGCGCCTTTGCGCGCGGCGGGCGAGGATGGCGACGATGACAAGCACGCCGACCAGCTGGGCGTTGCCACGAAAACCCGCGCCAAGCCGAAAAAGCCCAGCCAGTTCAAGGTGCTGATGCTGAACGACGATTACACCCCGATGGAATTCGTCGTCATGGTGCTCAAGCGCTTCTTCAACATGGACCTGGAACAGGCGACGCGGGTGATGCTGCATGTGCATCAGCGCGGCGTGGGGGTTTGCGGCATCTTCCCCTACGAGATTGCCGAGACCAAGGTGAACCAGGTGATGGACTGCGCCCGCGCCAACCAGCACCCGCTGCAGTGCACGCTGGAAAAGGCCTGAGGCACAGCCCGGAGCAACCGCTCAGGCCATGCCGCCATCCCTGCCCGACAGCGCCACATGGCGCGAACATGCCACACGCCGTGGCCGATGGGCGGCGTTGCCCTTTGCGCCCCCTTGCGCAGCCGGCTCCCCATCCCTAGTGCCTGCCCCAAAGCAGCAACAGGCAAGTCCACCCGCCCCGTGAAATTCTTCACCGCCATCGACCGGTACATCTTCCGCCTGGTGCTTACGCCCATGCTGGCAGTGTTCTGTATCGCCGCCTCGCTGCTGGTCCTCGACAAGATGCTGCGCCTGTTCGACTTTGTCGCGACACAGGGCGGCCCGGTCAGCGTCGTGTTCGAGATGCTGGCCAACCTGTTTCCCGAATATGCCAGCCTGGCCATTCCGCTGGGGCTGATGCTGGGCATCCTGATGGCGTTCCGCCGCCTGGCCACCAGCAGCGAGCTGGACGTGATGCGCGCGGTGGGCCTGTCCTATACGCGGCTGCTGCGCGTGCCCATGCTGATGGCGATTGGCCTTGCGGGGCTGAACCTGCTGATCGTAGGCTATGTGCAGCCGCTTTCGCGCTACTACTACAACCAGCTTGAGTTCGAGCTGCGCTCGGGCGCGCTGGGCGCCTCGATCAAGGTGGGCGAGTTCAACACGCTGGCCGACCGCATCTCGCTGCGCATCGAGCAGAGCCGCGACGAGGGGCGCGAACTGGTGGGCATCTTTGCCCGCGTGGTGGAATCGAACGGCGAGGAACTGGCCATCAGCGCCCGCCACGGCCGCTTTCTGGCGCTACAGGAAAACCCCGATACGGTGATCCTGCGCCTGACCGATGGGCAAATCGTGCAGACGCCCAAGGGCCTGACCCCGCGCGTGCTCTCCTTCACCAGCCACGACCTGCCCATCGACCTGCCCGCCATCGAGAAATTCCGCAAGCGTGGCGGACTCGAGCGCGAATATGTGCTCAACGAACTGCTCAGCATCGGCTGGTCCAAGGACACCTCCGAGAAGGACCGCAATGTCGTGCGCGCCAGCCTGAACTATCGTCTGGCCGAAGTGGTGATGGTGCTGATGCTGCCCATGCTGGCGGTCGCGCTGGCCGTGCCGCCCAAGCGCTCGACCTCCTCGCTGGGCGTGTTCCTCTCGATCGTGATGGTAGTGGCCTATCACAAGGTCAACGAATACGGACAATCGGTGGCCGAACTGGGCCGCATCGACCCGATGATCGCGCTGTGGGTGCCGTTCCTGATCTTTGCCGGCATCATCGGCTGGATGTATTGGACCATCGCCTATGTGCCCGGCGGCCAGCCCATCGGCGCGCTCGAGCGCTTTGCCAGCAATGGCGGCAAGGCGGTGGGCCGGATGCTGGCGCGGCTGCGGCCCGGCGGGCGGCATCATCGCCACGGGGGCGAATAAGCGATGGTGCTCGAACTGTTCCCCTCGCGCCGTCTGGCGATCTATCTGGCCAAGCTGTTCGTCACGCGCATCGTGGGCGTGCTGATCCTGCTGGTCATGGTGCTTCAGGTGCTCGACCTGCTGAGCGAATCGGGCAATATTCTGGCCCACCCCGGCAATGGCGAGGCGCAGATCTGGCATTACGTCGGCCTGCGCGCGCCCCAGCTGGTGGCGCGTTTCCTGCCCTATTCGGTGCTGCTGGCCACGCTTTTCACCTTCTTCCCGCTCAACCAGAACAGCGAAGTCATCGCCATGCGGGCGGCCGGCCTTTCGGCCCACCAGATCCTGGCGCCGCTGCTGGCAACAGCCATGATCGTCTCGGGCGTCAGCTTTGCCTTCAACGAGCTGGTGGTCACCCAGTCCACCGCCCGGCTCAAGGCGTGGCAGGGCGCCGGCTGGGGCGAGGTGCCGGCCGATTCGACCACGCGCGCCAACGTCTACCTGCTTGACGGCCCCAACATTCTGGTGGCCGACGCCATCAGCGGCTCGGACAATGCGATCGCGATGGCAGGGGTCACGTGGTATGCGCGCGACGCCCGCGGCATGATCACCACCCGCCTGCGCAGCGCCCATGCCCGCTATGCCAAGCCGGGCTGGCAGCTCGAGGCGCCCGAACAGTTCGACGTGGCCAGCACCACCACGCGCCGCCTGCCCGACACGGTTGTCGCGCGCGGCATCACGCCGCGTCAGGTCGAGATCAGCAATGTCGATGCTGACCAGCTCAACATCATGCAGCTCTCGCGCGCGATCCGCTCGCTGCGGGCCAGCGGGCACCGCACGGCAGAGCTCGACGGCAAATGGTGGCACAAGATTTCCGGCCCGCTCTCGGCGCTGCTGATGCCGCTGCTGGGGTCGGTGGCGGCCTTTGGCCTGGCGCGGTCGGGGCAATTGTTCATCCGCGCGGTCATTGGCATGGCGCTGGGCTTTGCCTATTTCGTGGTCGACAACATGGCGCTGGCGCTGGGCAATTTTGGCGGATACCCGCCGCTCATCGCGGCCTGGGCGCCCTTCTTCCTGTTCCTTGCCGTGGGCGAGGCAGTGCTGGTGCGCACCGAGGAATAGGCCGGTCAAATGCGTTGGCGCATATTGTCCCACAGGCAAGGCTGCGCCATATTCGCCCTAATCCCGCCGCAATGCGGTGGTTAAGGACGACCTGTCGCGGCCGCAGGGGCTATTACGCCTGCCCGAAAGCATGCTTCAAGGCAGACGCATGGCCCGCCGACGGTCGATTGCCTGACACCAGGCGCCAAGCAAACACGGGAATACTCACAGTGGCACAGACCCCCTCGCCGGCAGCCGCAGACAATGCCAGCCTGCCATTCTGGAAGCGCTCGCACTATCTTGACCGGATGACGCTGGGCGATCTCTGGCGCGCCTATTTCCAGCACTACACCATCGTGGCCTATCTGGCGCTGACAGTGGCGTGCCTGGTGGTCTTTGCGCTTTATCCCACCTCGCTGGTGCGCGCCGGGATCACGGTGCTCACGGCGGCGCTGGTCTATCCGCTGGTGTGGCACATGCTGCACCAGTACATCCTGCATGGCCAGTGGCCCTACAAGTTCAAGATGCTGGCCGGCACGTGGAAGCGCATCCACTACGACCACCACCAGGACCCCAACCATCTGGAGGTGCTGTTCGGCGCGCTGCACACCACCGTTCCCACCATCTTCATCGCCACGGCCAGCGTTGGCTGGTTTATCGGTGGCCCGGGCGGGCATATCGGCGGGGCGGCCATCGGCTTTGCCACGGGCCTGCTCACCACCTGCTATTACGAGTTCATGCATTGCATCCAGCACCTGGCCTTCAAGCCCAAGTGGAAGTGGGTGCAGCACATGAAGCAGCGCCACAACGAGCACCACTATGTCGATGAGGACGGCAACTTCGGCATCACCAACTACTGGTGGGACCACATTCTGGGCACCTACTACGAAAAGAAGGACCGCCCCGGCCGCAGCTCGACGGTGTTCAACCTGGGCTATACCGAGGAAGTGGCCAAGACGTATCCGTGGGTGAAGGAACTGTCGGGCGGCATCGCCAGCGACCATCCGCGCCGCCGCGCCATTGCCAATGCGCAAAAGCTGGCCGCCAAGGCTGCCGCCCCCACCGAGGCGCAGATCATGGCCCATGCCGCAGAAGCCGTGGGCATGGACACCGAGGCGTAAGCAGCCCAAAATAACGGAAGCGCGAGGGCCAAGTCCCTCGCATTTCCCTTTTCGCTTTTTCCATTCCCCCGCTACAGACCTGCCCAACGAGGCAAGATTTGCGGGAGTACACGAATGGCCGCCGTCACCATCACCCCGGTCACCACCAAGGCCGAGCGCGGCCAGTGGGTCGACTACGTCTACAAGGCCAACGCCGGCGACCCCAACTTCGTGCCGCAACTGCGCGCCGAAGAGATCGAGAAGATCACGCCCGGCGGCAACCCGTTCCATGAACATGCCCGCTGCCAACTGTTCCTCGCCAAGCGCGGCGGGGCGGTGGTGGGCCGCATCTCGGCGCATATCGACGAACTGGCGCTGGCCCAGCCGGCCGAGCAGGGCATGGGGCCGGGCACCGGCAACTGGGGCGCGCTCGAGGCCGAGGATCAGGGCATTGCCGCCATGCTGATCGCGGCTGCCGAGCAGTGGCTGCGCGAACAGGGCATGACCCGCGTGCTGGCCCCCATCAGCCTGTCGATCTGGGAAGAGCCGGGCCTGCTGGTCAAGGGCCACGACCATCCGCCCACGGTGATGATGGGCCACCAGAACGCCAAGTTCCAGCCCTGGGTCGAGGCGGCTGGCTATGTGCCCGCCAAGTCGTTGCTCACCTATGAGCTGGACATCACCCAGGAATTTCCCCCGCTCATCCAGCGCATCGTCAAGTCGGGCGAGAAGAACCCGCGCATCAATGTGCGCGGCGTCAACCTCAAGGACTTCGACAAGGAAGCCGCGATCATCCTCGACATCCTTAACGATGCGTGGAGCGACAATTGGGGCTTCGTGCCGATCACCGACGCCGAGGTGGCCTATACCGCCAAGAAGCTGAAGCCGCTGGTGAAGTCGGATCTGGTGCAGATCGCCGAATATGACGGCGAGCCGGTCGCCTTCATGATGACCCTGCCCGACATCAACGAGGTGTTGGCCAAGATCGGGCCCAAGCCCTCGCCGCTCGGCTGGGTCAAGCTGCTGTGGACGCTGTTCGTCAAGACCCGCGTGCACACCATGCGCGTGCCGCTGATGGGCGTGCGCAAGCGCCTGCAGTCGAGCCGCATGGCCAGCCAGCTGGCCTTCATGATGATCGAGTACATCCGCCGCAATTCGGTGGCCAATTATGGCGCCAGCCGCGGCGAAATCGGCTGGATCCTCGACGACAATCAGGGGATGAACTCGATCGCGCGCGAGATCAACAGCCATGTGAACAAGGAATATGTCGTCTATTCCAAGGCTTTGTAATCCGGCCGCCACATCAAAAAAGGCCCCCGTCGCATGAACGGGGGCCTTTTCCGGGATCGCGTCACCGGCCGTGTGGACGGGAGGGGGGTCTCGGCGGTGACAGGGGGGAAACGCGACAAAGCGAGACTGGTTCCCGCCATATACATTTTTTTGCGATGGGCGCGATGACGCTTGGCTGATAGGATGCGACAGGCCAAAGTCCCCCCGCGGGCGCGCCGCCGTCTTTGACGGCAGGAGTAGCGCGTGCGCGCCATACAGGATTTTCGCGACGCAGCCCGGCCCCGCGCCTGCCCGTCGCGACAAGAAAAAGGGTCGTCATGCCACTAGGAACCCAGATCGCGCAAAGCCTGCCATTTCTGCGCCGCTATGCCCGCGCGCTGACCGGCGCGCAGCAGCACGGCGACCGGCTGGTGGCCGCCACGCTCGAAAAGGCGCTGGCTGATCCGGCCTTGCGCGGGACGCTGGCCGCAGGCGGGCGAGTCGCCCTTTATCACGCCTTTTCCGCGCTGTTCGAGCAGTCGTGCCGTGATGGCTGCCTGCCCGACATCGCCGCGCCCGGCCCGCAGCTGCGGCTCTCGCACGTGCCCCCGCGCGGGCGGCAGGCGCTGCTGCTCACCACGCTCGAGGATTTCTCGGACGAGGAAGCCGGCGCGATCATGGGCCTCTCGCCAGCGGGCGTGCGCGATGCCGTGGCCGAGGCGCTGGCCGACATTGCCCGCACCACCGCGACCGAGGTGCTGGTGATCGAGGACGAGCCGCTGATCGCCATGCAGCTTGAACTGCTGGTCGAGGCGATGGGGCACTCGCTGGTCGGCTCGGCCGCGACTCGCGGTCAGGCGCAGGCCATCGTCGCGCAGCGCCGCCCCGGCCTGGTGCTGGCCGACATCCAGCTGGCCGACGGCAGCTCGGGCCTCGATGCGGTCGAGGACATTCTGGCCATCGTCGATGTGCCCGTCATCGTCATCACCGCTTTCCCCGAAAGGCTGCTGACCGGCGACCGGCCCGAGCCGGCCTTCCTCATCACCAAGCCCTTCCGCGAGGAAACGGTGCGCGCGGCCATCGCCCAGGCGCTGTTCTTCCACGAACCCGCCGCCGCCTGAGCGCCAGCCTGGCCCCTGCAGCCGGTTCAGGCCGGCTTGCGGGGCTTGCGGATCATGAAGGTGGCCGGCAGCCGCACCGGCAGCGTCAGCTCGCAATAGACCCCGCCCGGCCGGAATTCGAGCGTCACGCCCCCGCCCAGCTCGGCCGCGACAATGCGCTCGATCAGCTCGGTGCCAAAGCCGCGCTTGCGCTTTTCCTGCGCCACCGGCGGCCCGCCCAATTCGCGCCAGCACACCAGCACGCGGTCGCTCGCGGTCAGCTCCCAATGCACCTCGACCCGGCCCGTGGGCACCGAGAGCGCGCCATATTTGGTGGCGTTGGTGGCCAGCTCGTGCACCGCCAGCCCCAGCGAGAGCGCATCATTGGGCGCCAGATCGACATCCGGCCCCTCGAGCACGATCTCGCGGTCGGCCACCTGCCGATAGGGCGCCAGTTCGGCCACCATCACCGCGCGCAGCGGCGTTTGCCCCCACTCGCTCTCGGTCAGCAGGTCGTGCGTGGCCGAAAGCGCGCGGATGCGCCCGTCGAGCGCATCGGCAAAATCATCGAGGCTGGCCGAGCGCCGCCGCGTGAGCGCGATGATCGAGAGCACATTGGCCAGCGTGTTCTTGACCCGGTGGTTCAGCTCGCGGGTCAGCACGCTGCGGATGGTCGCCTGCTCGCGCAGCCAGGCCAGCGAGGCGCGGTCCTCGGCCGCCTGGCGCGTGACAAGGCGCGCCATGACCAGCACCAGCGTTGCCACCAGCGTGCCAAAGGCCAACGTGAGCACCGACAGGTTCGAGAGATGGTCGCTGGCCGCCGCCCCCACCACCAGCACCAGATGGCGCTGGGCCACCTCGGTCTCGACGGTGACATCGCCCATGGTCGGCCCCGAGGGGCCAACGCTGGCCAGCAGGTGATCTGGCCCGGGGGCGCCATCATACATGCGGATCACGTAATTGCGCGACTGCGCCAGCTCGGGCGCGCCGCGCAGGAACCCTTGCGCGTTGAACGGCACGCAGATGAAGCCCATCAGGTGCTGGCGCGCGGCCGGCGCCCCCAGCGGGCTATAGACCGGCATATAGATCATGAACCCCGACCAGCCCTTGTTGGCGCCGTCGACGATCAGGCGAATGAGGCCGGTAGCGGCGGGCCGATGGGTGCGCGCGGCCAGTTCCATGGCGGCGCGGCGGCGCGGCTCGGAATACATGTCGTAGCCATAGGCCCCGCGGTATAGCGGCAGCGGATTGCCCAGATAGGTGACCACCGCCAGCGCATCGGCGCGCGGCCCGGAGCCAGAAGCAGGGGCAACAGCGGGCCCCACAGCGGGGAGCGGATGCACCGTAAAGCCCTGCAGCCCCTCGGCGCGGCGCATGTCCTCGATCAGCGGAACGTCGGCCGGGGCGATGCGCTGCACCCAGGTGATGCCCTCGGCGGCGCGATATTCATCGTCGGCGCGCAGTTCGGTGTTCATCGTCACGAAGTCGGCCTGGGTCATGCGCGCGGCCGACGACATCAGGATCGCTCCCGCGCGCAGGAAGGCGGTATGCGCCGTGGCCCGCCGCGCCAGCGCCGACTGGGCAATGCTGGCCACCGCGCGCACCTGCGCCTGCCGGCGGTCGGCCTCGACCCGTTCTATGCCCATTACCGCCAGAACGGTAATGGCCATGGCCAGCATGAACGCCCCCAGCGGGACCGCGCGCGGAAAGCGCTCGTACCAACGCTGGGAATTCACGCGTGCCGAAACGATACGATCCACCAGGCACTCCCTGTTGTGTGTTCACGGTTGCACCCAGGCTTGCGCCTGCTGCTTTTGCCGCCAAATGCGGCGCCGGCAATAGCGCTCAAAGGGCGACAATACGGGCAACCGTTTGCACGGGAACCCGAAAAGGGTGATTTCGTTCCAGATATCCGTGCTGCGAACTTGGCCCAGCCCCCGGCCGCGCCCCGGCGATGACCCGGTCCTGCGACAAATCCGAGGGTGAAAGGGCCGCTCACAGCCGGCAAGGTAGGCCCGGAAGTGTTCGTGCAAGGCGCTTTTATCGCGCCCCGGGCTTTACCCGTAGCGCCTTTGGCGGCAGGACAGGACAAGATGACGCAACAGGATCTCCCAGGCGCCCCGGAGGGCTCCAGCCCGGCCCCCGCTCCGGCTACGGCACACGATCATGCCCACGAGCCTGACGCGCCTGGCGCGCCCGGCGCGCCCCAGCCCGGCTGGACCACCGCGTTGCGCCGCATGTATCGCGACGTGGTCGACGAGCCTTTGCCCGATACGCTGGCCGCTCTCATCGCCCGGCTGGACCGGGAAGACTGATGCCCGATACGCAAGACGAAAAGGTCGAGGCCGGCAGGAAAGATACCGGCGATGTGCACACCGGCGATCACGACAAGGAATTCAAGCGCGCCCTGACCGGCGCCATCCCGCATCTACGCGCCTTTGCGCGCGGCCTGTGCGGCCGGCCCGACATGGCCGACGATCTGGTGCAGGAAACGCTGCTCAAGGCATGGGCCGCGCGCGCGCGCTTCGAGCCCGGTTCGTCGATGCGGGCCTGGACCTTTACCATCCTGCGCAACGCCTGGCTGACCGATGTGCGGCGCAACCGCTTTCGCGGCGACTATGACGATGCGGTCGCCGAGCGCATTCTGGTGGCCCCGGCCGGCCAGGAAGCGCCGCTGCACCTCGACGATCTGGGGCGCGCGCTGATGCAGCTGCCGCCCGAACGGCGCGAGGCGCTGCTGCTGGTGGGCGCCGAGGGCTTCTCCTACGAGGAGGCGGCGCAGATCTGCGGCTGCGCGGTGGGCACCATCAAGAGCCGCGTGGGCCGCGCGCGCGCCGCCATCACCGCCATGATCGAGGGCGACAACGTGCCAGCACGCGAAAAAAGCACGCCCGCACGCGAGAAAGGCACGCCCGCACGCGAGAAAGGCACGCCCGCACGCGGGAAATAGCCCCCATTCACCCCGCATTCGGCCAGTGACATTACAACCGCCCCGCACCATAGGGCGCATGAGGCAAACTCGAGAGGCACGACACAGGATGGCACGGCAGTTTTTCGGCACCGACGGCATTCGCGGACGCACCAATGCCGGCGTGATGACTGCGGAAATCGCGATGAAGGTGGGCCAGGCCGCCGGCACGCGGTTCCTGCGCGGACGGCACCGGCACCGCGTGGTGATCGGCAAGGACACGCGCCTGTCGGGCTACATGCTGGAAAACGCGATGGTCGCCGGCTTTACCAGCGTGGGCATGGATGTGGTGCTGCTGGGGCCCATGCCAACACCGGCGGTCGCGCTGCTCACCCGCGAATTGCGCGCTGACGTGGGCGTGATGATCTCGGCCAGCCACAACCCGTACGAGGACAATGGCATCAAGCTGTTCGGGCCGGACGGGTTCAAGCTGTCGGACGATGACGAGGAAGCGATCGAGGCGATGCTCGACCAGCGCATCCCGCTGGCCGCCGCCGAGGAAATCGGCCGCGCCCGCCGCATCGACGATGCCCGCGGCCGCTATATCCACGCGGTCAAGGGCTCGCTGCCGCACAATGTCCGGCTCGACGGGCTCAAGATCGTGGTCGATTGCGCCAATGGCGCGGCCTATCAGGTGGCCCCCTCGGCCGTGTGGGAACTGGGCGCCGAGGTGATTACCGTGGGCGTGCAGCCCAACGGCAAGAACATCAACGAGCGCTGCGGATCGACCCATGTGAACCTGTTGCAGGAAACGGTTGTGGCCTCGGGCGCGGACATCGGCATCGCGCTCGATGGCGACGCGGACCGGCTGATCGTGGTCGATGAAAAGGGCCAGGTGGTCGATGGCGACCAGATCATGGCGCTGATCGGCACCGA
>DATMUT010000196.1:0-2732 GCA_035563755.1 Novosphingobium sp. | reverse complement strand
TACGCCAGCACATCGTCGAGCCAGGGCCGCCCTTGCGCATAGGCCGCGATATTGGCCACAACGCCCAGATTGCTGGTGCCATGCCCGGCAAAAAAGCCCACCCTTTGCCAGATCTCGCGGTCGGCATCGTTGCTGGTGATGACCTGCGCGCATTTGAGCCCCGGCAGGTTCCACGCCTTCGAGGCCGAGATGGCGGTGATGCAGTGCCCCGCCGTCTGCGCATTGACCGAGGCATAGGGAATGTGCCTGTGCCCGGCAAAGACCAGCGGCGCCCAGATCTCGTCGGCAAAGACGCGGCCTTCGTGGCGTTCGACCAGATCGCCAAGCGCTGCCAGTTCCTCGCGGGTGAATACGCGCCCGCTGGGGTTGTGCGGGTTGCACAGGATGAGCAGGTTGCCACCAGCCTCGAAGGCGCGGGCCAGGCCGTCGAGGTCGTGACGGTAATGGCCCTCCTCCTCGATCATCGGCACTTCGATGACCTCGCGCCCCATGAACGGCGGGATCATCAGGAACGGCATATAGGCCGGCGTTGGCACGATGATCTTGCTGCCGGGCCGCGAATGATGCGTGATCGCCAGCTCCAGCGCCTTGATGACATCGGGCACCGGCCAGACATCGCCCTGCGCAACCGGCCAGCCATGGCTGGCGCCCAGCATGGCCGCGGTTGCCTCGCGCAAGCTGGCCGTCAGCCTTTGCGGCAGATAGCCAAAGGCGCCCTCGTCGACTGCGCCATGCAGAGCGGCGGTTATGGGCGGCGCGATGCCAAAATCCATTTCCGCCACAAAGGCGCCAATGCTGCCATCGGCCGCGGCCCATTTTGTCGCGCCGGTCGCACGCAGCGCCGGCACATCGATGCGATCGATCAGCTCATTGAAAGTCACGGGTGCGCCCTTGCTGCTCACGCCTTGAACGGCGCCGGGTCGCCCGCACGCAGTTGCAGGCCGAAAATGGGGTTAAGGCCCGGATGGCGTCCCAATCCGCCAAACAGGTCGAAGCCGCGCTCGATCCAGTCGCGCAGGGGATCATCACTGGTCAGGCCCGGCGTGCGCGCCACCGAAGCCAGCCACAGGAACACCGAGAGCGCGGAATAATCGGCGAAATTGGGTGCATCGCCCCCCAGCCACGGCGTTTCGC
Source organism: Novosphingobium sp. (assembly GCA_035563755.1). Lineage (GTDB taxonomy): Bacteria > Pseudomonadota > Alphaproteobacteria > Sphingomonadales > Sphingomonadaceae > Novosphingobium. Next base: position 1,598 of record DATMUT010000196.1, on the reverse strand, counting down.
GCAGCATCTCGCGCAGGGGTTCGAGCGCGGGCAACACCAGCGGCAGACGATCCTCGCGGCCGGACTGCACCTCCTCCAGCGTGCGCCCGCCCAGGAAATAGCGCTCGCGGTGTTCGCGCACCGAGGGGCGATCCTCGGGCAGGCAGCGGTCGTGGTAATCGAGGATATAGCACGAGAACCACGGGTGGATGGCCACCGCCCACAACCAGTTGTCGAGGAACTTCACATAATTGCGCTGGTCGGCATTGGCGAACAGCAGCGGACGGTCGGGAAAGGCCCTATCGAGATAATCGGCCACGATGAATTCACCGCTGCGCAGGCTTTCGAACACCCATTCCTCGCCCACGCGAATACCGGGCCGTTCTTCGGACCGGCCGCCGGTGCGCGCGCTCAGGCTGGTAAAGCCGCCGGGCAGGATGGTGGCCTCGAGGCCCTTGTGGGCCAGAGCATATTTGGCCTGCCAGACAAAGGGGCTGATCGAACAGCCTGCCTCGAGTTGCAGATCAAGCACGGCAATGTCGGGTTGGGTGGACATGTTTGCCTCCAGTTTGTGAATGAATGGAATGTGGGCCGGGTGGGCCGTATCTCAGGCCGGCGTGCGCCCGGTTTCTCTGGGCAATGCGGGGTCGGCGCCCCATTCGCTCCAGCTGCCGTCGTAAAGCGCGACATCGCCCTTGCCCAACTGGTCGAGCGCCAGCGCCAGGGCGCAGGCCACGACCCCGCCTCCGCAGCTGGTCACCACCGGCCGCGACAGATCGACACCAGCCCCTGCAAACAGGGCGCGCAGCTCTTCGCGGGGCTTGAACGTGCCATCGGCGTTGAACAGGTCCCAGAAGGGCACATTGCGCGCGCCGGGAATATGCCCGGCCGCTATGCCCGGCTGCGGGTCATCATGCTCGCCCGAGAAATGCTCGACACCGCGCCCATCCACCAACTGCTCGCGCAAGGTGGCGATATTGGCCAGAACCTGGGCCTTGCTGCGGAAGCGATCGGGGGCGATGCGGGCGGCAAAGGCGCTGGGCTGAACGGTTGGCACGCCCGGCTCGACGGGGCGGCCCTCGGCTTTCCATTTGGCCAGCCCGCCATCCAGCATGGCCACATTGGGCAGGCCATAGGCCTTGAACAGAAACCAGGCCCGCGCCGCCGTCTTCACGATGCTCTCGTCATAGATGACGATGCGCTGGTCGCGCTCGAGGCCCAGTTCGCGCATGCGCCTTGAGAACTGCTCGGCCGTGGGGGCGGTGTTCTCGACCGGGGATGCCGGATCAAACAGGCTGGGCATGTCGAGAAACAGCGCGCCGGGAATGTGCCCTGCCTCATATTCGGCGCGAGCATTGCGCTGAGCTTCGAAATGATGGCGCGTGGCGTCGACCACCCGCAAATCGCCCGCGCCCAGCTGCTCTGCCAGCCATTGCGTGGAAACGAGGTTCTCCATGTTGCCTCCTTCTCCCCTCGCGCGGTTACGCGCCCTTGGTGGGGCGCGGCGCGATGTCGAATGTCTACCGATTAGATGGGAAGTAAGGCCGAGCCTACGGGGCAGCATTGATAGCCAGTATCGATGCGGTTCATATTGCAGGCATATCAAGCGGTTGTGGCGG
>DATMUT010000195.1:0-5603 GCA_035563755.1 Novosphingobium sp. | reverse complement strand
AAGCCAGGAGACCTGCCTTCGACGCCATAGCTGACTGCCGGCGGGGTGCACGGGCAGGGCCGATCCGTTCGGGGCTTTTGCGAGGGGCCCGGACGACAGGTCTTGCGTGTGTATCGCGCCGCCCCAAACGGGATTGACCATGACCTTGTCCAAGCCGCCTTTCCGCGCCGATCATGTCGGCTCCTTCCTGCGCCCGGCCACGCTCATCGAGGCGCGTGAGGCCTATGTGACGGGCCGCATCGACGCTGCCGCCCTGCGCGCCGCCGAGGATGAGGCGATCCGCTACATCATCGCCTTCCAGGAAGGGCTGGGGCTTAAGGCGATTACCGACGGCGAGTTCCGCCGGACCTTCTTCCACACTGATTTCCTGCTGCAACTGGGCGGCATCGAGGAAGAGGGCGGCATGGAAGTGGCGTTCAAGCACGCGGCCGGCAAGGCGATCAACTTTGCCCCGCCGCGCATGGTCGTCTCGGGCAAGATCCGCCATCGCTGGCCTATCCAGCGCGCCGATTACGCCTTCCTTGCGGCCAACACCACGGGCGTGCCCAAGGTGACGATTCCCTCGCCCACCATGCTGCACTTCCGCGCCGGGCGCGAGGGCATCAGCGAGGCGATCTACCCCGACATGGCCGAATTCTTCGCCGATGTGGCCAGCGCCTATCGCGCCGAGGTGGCCGATCTGGCCGATGCCGGCTGCCGCTACCTGCAGCTCGACGACACGAACCTGGCCTATCTGTGCGACGACAAGCAGCGCGAGAACGCCCGCAAGCGCGGCCTCGATCCCGACGCTCTGCCGCGCCATTACGCCGGCATGATCAACGCGGCCATTGCCGATGCGCCCGAGGACATGTTCACCGCCGTGCATCTGTGCCGGGGCAATTTCCGCTCCAGCTGGGCGGCCGAGGGTGGTTACGAGCCGGTGGCCGAGGTGATGTTCAACGAGCTGAACATCGACGCCTTTTTCCTTGAGTATGACGATGCGCGCTCGGGCGATTTCGCGCCGCTGCGTTTCGTGCCCAAGGGCAAGACGGTGGTGCTGGGGCTGGTGACGACCAAGCTGGGCGAGCTGGAAACGCGCGAGGACATCCTGCGCCGCATCGACGAGGCGGCCAAGTTCATCCCGCTCGACCAGCTGGCGCTTTCGCCGCAATGCGGCTTCTCCTCGACGGTGCATGGCAACGACATTGCCGTCGAGCAGCAGGCCGCCAAGATGCGCCTGGTGATCGAGGTTGCCCGCGAGGTGTGGGGCGAATAACCGGTTGGGCGTTCCTGCGCGGTCAGCCTTCGGCCTCGGGGGCATAGCCGCGCAGGAAGGTGCGCACGGCGGCTTTCACGGCCATCTCGTCGTCAAACTCCTGCGGCGCGCCAAACAGGCGCGGTTCCCAGCTGCCCGCATCGAGCAGCCCCTTGAACTGCATGGCCGCCAGCAGCGGGTCGCCCTTGCTGAGCCGGCCCTGTGCCATCAGCCGCTCGATGTGCTCGGCAATCTCCTCCATGCCCCGGCGCGGACCCATGCGGTAAAGCACCGGGCCAAGCTCGCCATTGCTGCTTTCGGAAATGGCGGTGCGAATCGAGCACACGCACTGGCCCGAGCCAATCAGTTGCAGATAGGCCAGCCCAAAGCGCGTAAAGGTTGCCGTCAGATCCTCGCCCGGATCCTCGAGCAGGGCGATCATGGCGTCGGCTTGTTCGGCCATGCTGTCGACCATGGCGGCGGCGAACAGCTCCTCCTTCGATCCGAAGTAGCTGTAAAGCGTGGCTTTTGAACCACCCGCGCGGGCCGAGATCTGCGCCATGCTGGCGCGCTCGAAGCCGACTTCGCGGAACAGTTCGGTTGCCGCGTCCACAATGGCCTGTCGGCGGGCGTCACTTTTTACCCGCATGTGTAAATTCCTTTCCCATACCAGCCTGTACAGTTTTCTCTTGACGACGCAAGCTGAATCATTACTGAACCGTACGGTATGGTTATGCAGCCCCCCCTTCCGAGTCGCCCCTCTGCTCGCCTTCGCCGGGCCGGCATGGTGCTTGCCGTTGCCGGTCTGGTCAGCCTGGCGCTGGTTCTGCCCTTGCCGGTGCATGGTCAGACAGCGCCTGCTGCGGCCGCCGCCGCGTCCTTCCCTGCTGATGGCTGGTGGTCCGGCTTTGGCGATGCGCAGCTCGATACCCTGATTGCCGAAGGGCTGAAGGGCGCTACCGACCTGCGCGTGGCCGAGGCGCGCTTCCGCTCGGCCACGGCGGCGGTGGGCGGGGCGCGCGCCGCCCTGCTGCCCACCATTGGCGCAACCGCGCAGGCCGGCGTTGCCAAGCAGAGCTACAACTACCTGTTCCCTGCCGCCTTTGCCCCCAAGGGGTGGAAGGAAATGGGCGAGGCGGACCTGTCGCTCAACTGGCAGATCGACTTCTGGGGCAAGAACCGGGCTGCGCTCGCCGCCTCGAAAAGCGATGCGCAGGCTGCCGGCGCCGAAGAAGCCGCCGCGCGCCTGACGGTGGCTACGGGCATTGCCGCTGCCTATGCCGACCTGGCCGCGCTCTATGCCGAACACGATGCCGCAGCCGACGCCGTCCGGGTGCGCGCGGCCACGCTCGACCTTATCACCCGCCGCCGCGCCGAGGGCCTCGAGAACGAGGGCGCCGTTGCCCGCGCCCGCTCGAACCTGGCCACGGCGCAGGGCGAGCTGGCCGCTCTCGACGAGCAGATCGCCAACGAGGGTCACGCCATTGCCGCCCTGCTGGGCGCCCGCCCCGAGCGCGCCGCCAGCATTGCCCGCCCGGCCATTGCCGCCCGCGCGGCGCTGGCCCCGGCAGACAACCTGCCGGCCGAGCTGATCGGCCGCCGCCCCGACATCATTGCCGCCCGCGCCCGCGCCGAGGCTGCCGCTGCCCGCATCCGCGTGGCCAAGGCGGCCTTCTATCCCAACGTCAACCTGGCCGGGCTGATCGGTTTCCAGTCGCTGGGGCTGGCCAATCTGTTCAAGTCGGGGTCGGATTACGGTTCGGCAGGCCCGGCGGTCACGCTGCCCATTTTTGACGGAGGCAAGCTGCGCGCCAACAAGCGCGGCGCCGAGGCCGATTATGCCGCCGCCACCGCGCAATATGACGGCACGCTGGTGCAGGCCCTGCGCGAGGTGGCCGATGCCACCACCAGCCAGCGCGAACTGGCCCGCCGCCTGTCGGCCGCGCAGGAGGCCGAGGAGGCTGCCCATGCCAGCTGGCAGGTGGCCAACAACCGTTATCGCGGCGGCCTTGCCACCTATCTCGACGTGCTCACCGCCGAGGATGCGCTGGTTTCGGCCCGCCGGGCGCGGGCGCAGCTCACCACGCGGGCCTTCGCGCTCGACATCGCGCTGATCCGCGCGCTGGGCGGGGGGTATCGCGCATGACGCCCCCGCTCGATCCTGCTCTCGATACCGCAGCCACCGGCGCTCTGGCCGACGCTCCTGCCATCCCTTTTGCTGAAAGTACCACCATGGCCCAAGTTCAAGCCCTGCGTGACGCCGAAAAGCGCGATTCCGAATTCAGCCCCCCGTCGGAGGCTACCCCCCCCCATCCCACCTCCGACGATACGCCGTCTGCCACGCAGGACGGCGGCCCCTCCGGCCCGCGCAAGCGGCTGTTCGCTGGCCTTGCGCTGGGTGTAGCCGTTATTGCGCTGGGCTGGGGGGGATATGAATTCTTCTATGGCTCGCACCATGTGACGACCGACAACGCCTATGTGGGCGCGGACGTGGCGCAGGTGACGCCGCAGGTGGCGGCCCCGGTGGCGGCGGTTCTGGTGCAGGACACGCAGGCGGTGAAGGCAGGCGACGTGCTGGTGCGCCTGGATGACACCGACGCGCGCATTGCCCTGGCCCGCGCCGAGGCCAATCTGGCCCAGACCGAGCGCAAGGTGCGCGGCCTTGTGGCCACCGACGCTGGCCTTGATGCGCAGGTTGCCGCGCGCGGCGCCGAGCAGGCCCGCGCCGCAGCAGCGGTGATCGCCGCCCGCTCCGATGCCGACAAGGCCGCGATCGACCTCAAGCGCCGCGAGGCGCTGGCCGCTTCCGGCTCGGTTTCGGGCGAAGAGCTGACCAGTGCGCGCAACGCCTTGGCCACGGCCAGCGCCAATCTGCGCAGCGCCGAGGCCGCCGTGGCGCTGGCCGCGGCCAACCGCGATGCCGCCAAGGGCACGCTGGGCGCCAACCACGCGCTGATTGCCGACACGCAGCCCGAAACCAACCCCGAGGTGCTGGTGGCCCGCGCCCAGCGCGATGCCGCCCGCGTCGATCTGGAGCGCACCGTCATCCGCGCGCCCTTCGATGGCGTGATCTCGCGCCGCCAGGTGCAGGTGGGGCAGCGCGTGCAGCCGGGCCAGTCGCTGATGGTGGTGGTGCCGGTGCAGGCCGCCTATGTCGACGCCAACTACAAGGAAGTGCAGCTGGCCAAGGTGCGCCCCGGCCAGCCCGTCACGCTGAAAAGCGACCTGTATGGCGGCTCGGTCGAGTATCACGGCAAGGTCGTGGGCTTCTCGGGCGGCACGGGGTCGGCCTTTGCGCTGGTTCCGGCGCAAAACGCCACCGGCAACTGGATCAAGGTGGTGCAGCGCCTGCCGGTGCGCATCGCCATCGACCCGAAGGACCTGGCCGCGCACCCGCTGCGCGTGGGCCTGTCGATGGACGCCGATATTGACGTGTCGCAGTGAACCGGTCTGACACAAGCGGAGTAAGGCCATGAGCGGAACAGCGGGCAGCGCGCCGGCCAAGGGCGCGACCCTGTCGGGCGTGCAGATGGCGCTGGCGGCAGGGGCCATTGGCCTTGGCAATTTCCTGGTGGTGCTCGACACCACCATCGCCAACGTGTCGGTGCCCACCATCGCCGGCTCGCTGGGCGTTTCGTCCGAGCAGGGCACGTGGGTGATCACCTCCTATGCCGTGGCCGAGGCGATCACCGTGCCGCTGACGGGCTGGCTGGCGGCGCGTTTTGGCGCGCAGCGCACGTTTCTGGCGTGCTATTTCGGTTTCGCGGTGCTTTCGCTGCTGTGCGGCCTGTCGCAGTCCTTGCCCATGCTGATCGTGTGCCGGGTGCTGCTGGGCCTATGTGGCGGGCCGATCATGCCGTTGGCGCAAACGCTGCTCATGCGCATCCTGCCGCCTGAAAAGCAGACGATGGGCACGGTGATGTGGGCCATGACCACGCTGGTCGGCCCCATTGTCGGCCCGGTGCTGGGCGGCACCTTGTGCGACAATGCCGGCTGGCAGTGGATCTTCTTCGTGGGCGTGCCTTTGGCGCTGGCGGGGGGCACGGTGCTGCTGGGCATCCTGCGCACATTGCCCGACCCCACGCAAAAGGCGCGGATCGACGGGGTGGGCCTTGGCCTGCTGGTGGTCTGGGTGGGCGCATTGCAAATCCTGCTCGACGAGGGGCGCAACAAGGACTGGTTCGCCTCGACCGAGATTGTCGTGCTGGCGATCGTGGCGGTGATCGGCTTTGCCGCCTTCATGATCTGGGAACTGACCGAGAAGCACCCCATCGTCAACCTGCGCGTGTTCCGCCACCGGGGGTTCACGGCCGCTACGCTCACCTATTCGCTGGGCTTTGCCGCCTTCTTCTCGAACATCGTCATCCTG
>DATMUT010000194.1:0-2804 GCA_035563755.1 Novosphingobium sp. | reverse complement strand
TGGCTGCACGCCAACGCTCACCGCATTGGACACCGGCACGGGCGGGGTTTGCGCAACGGGTGGCTGCGGCTGCGCGGGTTGCGAGGCAGGCGGCGCACCGGGATGCGGATAGCGCGGCGCGGGCGGATAGTGCCCCGGCGGATGGCCTTCGGGAATGACGCGCACGCAGCCCGCCAGCAACACCAGCGCGGCCGTCAGGACGACCTTGCGCACACCCGCTTCCATCATTGCGAATCAGCCCTCGTCGGTCTCGCAGAGCATCCAGTCGGGATCGGTCGAGTTCACATTGCGGCGGAAGGTCCACACGTCGCGCACCTCGACGGCATCGTTGAGCGAGCCAGCGATGACGTGGCCCGAAGCATCGCGCGTGACAGCCGCGATGTCGGAGACAAAGCGCATCGTCAGCCGCGCCTCGGGTGCCGAGTAGGCAGCCGCGGTGATCACCGCTTCCTCGATCCGCACCAGCCGGTTGTCGGGCACTTCGCCCGCCGCATTGCGCGCGTCGATCGCCGCGATGAAGCTGTCGGCCACATCGCCCTCGCACAGCTGGCGGATCTCGTTGCGATCACCGCGCCAGTAAGCCTCGAGAATCATGCGGTAAGCCGCGCGCGCACCCTCGGCAAAAGCGTTGGGATCGAAACGGCGGTCGGCCGCGATGATCTCGCGCAGGCCGCGCTCGACCGTGGGCAGCATGGGCACCAGTTCGCGCACCCGCGCGCCGTTCGCGCCGCGATCGGCCACCAGCGCCGGCTGCGCATTGCCCAACTGCTGCTGGTTGCCCTGGGCCGGATTGGCCTGCTTGTCGAAACGGCTCTGCACCGGCTCCTCGCCATGCTCGGCGCGGCGGCCAAGCACCGAATAGAGACGCATGCCCAGGAAGGCAGCGATCATGGCAAGAATGACGATCTGAACAGTCACGAACGGGGTTCCAGTTGTTTGCCGCCCCTTCTGGACGGCCCCTTACCTTGCCCTAGATAGTGCGGCTTGACAAATGAACAACGCATGGATGCAGGATATGCGCGGTTTTTTTGCCCCTCGCCACCGCCGCGCCACCGCCCGCGCCACGAGCGCCCCCAAAAACGCGACGACCCGAAACACCCCGCCGCGCGCGCCCCCCCGCCGGCACGCCGGATCTGCCCCCAACATCGCCCCCAATATCATTGTGTAGGCGATGCGGGAATGCTACGCGGCGCGCCATTGCCCGGTGCGATCTGCGCGAAAGGAGGCCTTGCCGCCGCCCCGACGCGCGCAATGGGCACGCCCCATCCAACCGGCGCCCCGCGGGGCGCGCAACCACGGAAAGCATCGCAGCCATGTCCGACGACGGCAACATCACCTCCAATCTCAAGCTCGACGGCACCGACGGGCTCGACACGATGCCCAGCGCCGGCGTCATCACCCAGTATGTGAAGGACCTCTCGGTCGAGAACCCGAACGCGCCCGAGGCCTTCCAGTGGCAGGACGCGCCCGAGCACGACGTGCAGTTCAACATCGCTGCCCGCGCCATCCAGGGCGAGGTGCATGAAGTCGAGATGAAGATCCAGCTGACCGCCAAGACCTCGGAAGGCACCGCCTACATCATCGACCTGACCTATGCCGGGCTGGTGGGCATGCGCAATCTGGAAGAGTCGCAGATGCACGCCTTCATGTTTGCCGAAGCGCCGCGCATCCTGTTCCCCTTTGCCCGCCGCGTGGTGGCCGATGCCGTGCGCGACGCCGGCTTTGCCCCGCTCATGCTCGAGCCGATCGACTTCAACGGCCTGTACATCCAGCAGCTGCAGGCCCAGCAGGCCGAAGCCGGCGTTGGCGAGCCGATGGGCAACGCCTGAGGCATTGCCGCAGGCCGGCGGGCATGATGCCTGCCGGCCCGCCACGCCCGCGCCGGGGCGGAAAAACCGGCGCCTGATTTCCCCTGCCCCCATTCCCCCCTCTGCCCAAAGTGTGTGAGTTAGCGATGAACCTGCTCAAGGCCACAGGCACGATCGGCGGGCTGACGCTGGCCAGCCGCATTCTGGGGCTGGTGCGCGACTCGCTGTTCGCGCGGCTGGTGGGCGCCAGCTTTGCTTCCGATGCCTTTCTGGTGGCGTTCCGCCTGCCCAACATGTTCCGCGCCCTGTTTGCCGAGGGCGCCTTTGCCAGCGCCTTCGTGCCGATGTTCAACCAGAAGGTGGCCGCCCCCGAGGGGCGCGGCCTGTCCGATGGCATCGTCTTTGCCGAACAGGCGCTCTCGGTCCTGCTGCCCACGCTCATCGCCATGACAGTGCTGCTCGAGGCGCTGGCCTGGCCGGTCACCTGGGCGCTGTCGGGCAAGTTCCATGGCGTTACGCCCGACCAGTTCGCCTTCGCGGTCAAGCTCTCGCGGCTGACGGTGCCCTATCTGCTGTTCATCAGCCTCGTCTCGCTGCTGGGCGGCATCCTGAACTCGCTGCACAAGTTCTGGGTCAATGCGGCAGCGCCCATCCTGCTCAACCTCACGCTCATTCTGACCATGGTGTTCTTCCATAGCCACGACCCGATGGTCACCGCGCGCAACCAGGCGCTGGCGGTGTCGGTGTCGGGCGCGCTGCAGCTGGCCTGGCTGGCCTATGCCACGCGGGCGGCGGGCGTATCGCTGCGCCCGCGCCTGCCGCGCCTGACGCCCGAGGTGAAGAAGCTGATGGCGCTGATCTGGCCGGCAGCGGCAGGTGCTGGCGCGGTGCAGATCAACCTCGTCATCTCGACCGCGCTCGCCGCCAGCCTGCTCGACCATGGCGCGGTCACCTATATCTACATGGCCGACCGGCTGAACCAGCTGCCGCTGGGCC
>DATMUT010000193.1:0-16760 GCA_035563755.1 Novosphingobium sp. | reverse complement strand
GATCGCGATGCGCCAACCCCAGGCGCGCGGTATCCAGCGCCGTCTCGTAGACGCGATAGGCGGCGAAACGGATGGTGCCGTCGCAAGGCGGCCAAGCGGCGTTGAGCTTGCCATCGAGTGCGGTGAGCATGGGTGTGGGCGGCAACGTCTGCGCGCAATCGGTATCGAGCACGAAGTTGTCCAGCGTTGAACCGAACGCCGATTGGGTGGCGCCCAACAGCGCCGGATGGCGGATCACCGCCGCACAGGGCAGGCTGCGCCGCCCGGTCGCGCTGCGCGCCGGCCAGTTCCCATCAGGCAGGTAAGGCCCCAGCACGTTGAGAAACGCGGTGAAGTGGCGCTCGGAGATGAAGATGTCGCCCACCCGCTTAACTGCGACCCCATCGGCGCCGGGCTCGGTCAGCATCGTGCGAGGATAGTCTTTGCCCATGAGATCGGCCACGAGCGGTGCCAGCAGTGCCGAAATACGCTCGCGTTTTGCGGCGCGCGTCGGGTCCGACCAGTCTGCGCCTGCCGGTTCGGTCGCCCAGAGCGCCACTGCCTCCAGCACTGGCGCGAACGCGGGATCGGTGCGGCGGAGCACGGGCAGCGCCACGTCCGGCGACAGCATCAGCGCGGCCAGCGCCAGGCTATTGTTCCGCCGGGCATATTCGATCCGCAAGCATTCAGCCACCGTGTCGCCCGCCGGGGGCTTCGCGCAGCCACGCATCTGTTTCAGGGCCTCGCGCTGGGCGGCCAGTTCGTCGGAGGCGCCGGATCCGAAGGCGCTCACCCGATCCAGCGCGTAAAGCGTGGCCATCGTGCGGTCGGCGGCTGCCAGATCAGGCGTGGTGCAGATCACCTGCTCAACGCCCGTGCTGGTGACCGCACAGGTAAAACTGGGTGTGACGGGTGTGTTCGTAACCGGAGAAGCCTGGGTCGGCGTCGTTAACACACCGACCGCGATCAACTGCGCGGTCAGCCATTGCCATTTGCGCGCCCAGATCATTGCCCACCCCCCATTCCTCACGCTCACTAAGGCATTTCGGCAAAATTGCATAGCCAGGAAACGGCTGGAGCAAGGCGCAGATCGCTGACAGGCCCACAGGCGATGAATGGGTGAGGGCTTTGGTAAGCGTGAACGTTTGCTCTGAATGGTGTCAGCTGACATTCGGGCGGTCGCACCGAAACGGCGCGTTTTGGTCGACTGCCTCCACAGCCCATTGCCGCATTCTGAGACTTAGCAGTCGTTTACGATAGACACTGCGAAAGACGGCTTTTGCTAGATGCAGTTGTTTCTCACCCGGTCTTCCCCCTTCATCTGCAGTGGAATTAGGTCTTCGGCACGCTATAGTGCTCCAACCAAGAGGTTGGGGTACATGAAAGCTTTTCTCACTGCGCTCGTCGCTACGAGTGCGCTCACAAAGGTAGCGTACGCTGCGGATCGGCCCGTTATCGGCCCAGCACCGGCATGGGTGAAGCCCGTTACTCCGCCCGCCGTACTCGCGAAGGCCGACGAAGCGCCGATCCGCATCCTCCTATCTGATCAGCAGGTCGCGCTGGAGCCCGGACGGCAGACCGTCTACTCCGAAACATCGCTAAAGATTCAGACCCCGCAGGGCCTAGCCGCGGGGAACATCTCGCTGCCGTGGCGACCCGAGACCGACGTACTTACGGTCCACAAACTTTTGATCCGCCGCGGCGACCAGACCATCGACGTGCTCAAATCGGGTCAGACGTTTACGGTTCTCAGACGTGAGCAGAACCTGGAGAGTGCGACATTAGATGGCGTCCTCACTGCCAATATCCAGCCCGAGGGCTTGCAGGTTGGCGACATGCTTGAGATCGCAGCGTCAGTTTCATCGAGCGACCCGACGCTAAAGGGGCACGTCGAGCAGATCTCGGGAGCCTGGAACAGCTTTCCAATCGGGCGGGCGCATCTCCGTATGCTGTGGCCCACCAGCCTGCCAGTGCGCCTCCGTCAGACGGTCTCCCTGCCCGCGTTGAAGCAGACGAAGATAGGCGACACGTTCTCCGTCGAACTCTCGCTCGATAACGTGGAGCCGATCATTCCTCCAAAGGGGGCACCGCCTCGTTACCGCATCGAGCGCGTTGTTGAAGTCACCGATTATGCCTCTTGGGCCGATCTGGGGGCGCTCATGGCGCCGCTCTATGAGAAGGCTGCCGTGATCTCGGCAGAAGGCCCGTTGAGGTCGGAACTGGACCACATACAGGGCCTCTCGTCCGACCCCAAGGTCCGGATCGAGGCAGCGCTCGCACTCGTCCAGGATAGGGTGCGTTACGTCGCGCTCGCGATGGGAGCGGGCGGCTATGTTCCCGCCGATGCAGAGACTACCTGGTCCCGCCGATACGGCGACTGCAAGGGCAAGACGGTTCTTCTCCTCGCGCTTCTTCACGCCATGGGAATCGAGGCGGAACCGGTCGCGGTCAGCACGACTTTCGGCGACGGCCTGGATGCGCGCTTGCCCATGGTGGGGCTGTTCAATCATGTGCTGGTCCGAGCATCCGTGGCCGGACGCACCTACTGGCTAGATGGTACCAGGACGGGCGACACAAGCCTCGACAGGCTGACCACGCCCAATTTCGGTTGGGGTCTTCCACTCGTTACCAGGAGCGCGGCACTCGTCCGGATGATCCCTGCGCCGCCGGCAATGCCGACACAGGACACTTCCATTCGGATCGACGCCAGTGCAGGCATCTCCGCGCCCGCGCCAATGAAAATCGAGACCATCTTGCGTGGAGACGATGCCATCGGGACCAGCGTTGCTCTGGCAAATCTCGTCGGAGAGGCACGCGATCGAGCGCTTAGGAATTATTGGAAAAATCAGTACGACTTTATCGACGTGAAAACTACAAGTGCCGTGTTCGACCCGAAGACCGGTGAGCAGCACCTGATAATGGAAGGCACCGCCAAGATGGATTGGTCAGGCGACTTCTATCAGACCGACGGCACAAGTGTTGGGTACCGCGCCGATTTCAGTCGTGATCCAGGTCCAGACCGAGACGCACCATTTGCTGTTCCATATCCAACCTTCACTCGCATGATCGAGGCCATCGTCCTGCCGAAAGGACGCGGCGACTTCAAAGTAGGCACAGGGCTCGAGGTAGACCAGACCACCGCAGGGATACAGTACCGCAGGCACGCTACGATCAAGGACGATGTTTTCACGATCGAGAAGACGGAGCGCAGCGTCACGTCTGAATTCCCGGCCAAGGACGCGCCAACAGCACAAGCGGCCCTACGTACGCTCGCGGATCATCCTGCCAATCTACGCAAGCCGCTTGGCTATACAGCCTCGGAAACAGAAATCGCGGCCGCCCGCGCAAACACACCGTCTAATGCGTTTGAATATGGCAGGCGAGCCAGTCTTTTCATCGATCAGGGCATGCGGAAGGAGGCCTTGGCGGATTACAGTAAGGCCATTGAACTCGACCCGACTGACGTATGGGCCTGGTCAAATCGCGGCATTACAAGGGTTCAGGAAGGCGACTTATCTGGCGCACGCGCTGATTTCGACAAGGCGGAGTCGCTCGACCCAACCTATGTGCAAATCTTCATCGGCCGGGGCATGTTGGCTGACGTCGAGCATCGTCCGAAGAGTGCAATCGATGCCTACACAAAGGCCCTTCAGCGGGAGCCCGGCAATGGTTACGCGCTGACTCAGCGAGCCGCAGCCTACGCTGTACTGGGTGATAAAAGCAAAGCAATCGCAGACCGCATTGCGAAAGCGGATGCCGACGTGGCGGCCAATCCTGACGCCGCGTCCCACTACCTCGATAGAGGCAATCTGATGCTGGATATTAGACGCCTCGATGATGCGATTAAGGATTACGACAAAGCTCTATCGCTTGAACCCAAGAATGCCATGGTGCTGGCAGCTCGAGGTATGGCTCGTGCTTGGAAGGGAGACCTGGAAGCCGCATCGAGCGACCTGAACGCCGCCTTTGCCATCAACCCAAAGAACGTGGTTGTGTTCCGCGCGCGTGGCCTCATTGCGCAGCAAAAAGGAGCGTGGCGCGAGGCTATCGCGGCGTACACCTCGGCTTTGCAGCTTGAACCGTCGAGCGGCTTTGCGCTGGGTTATCGCGCCAAGGCAGCTCGCGCGGTAGGTGATAACGAGGCTGCCCTTCGCGATGCGGCAGCGGCAATCAAGCAGCAACCCGCATGGATCGAGCTCTATCTATTGCGAGCAAATGTCTTGCGTAGCCAGGGCAAAGAGAGCGAAGCGCTTGCTGAGGCCACGGCTGTCACCGCTGCCAACCCGGACAACAGCTACGCTCACGTCGTGGCCGCCAATATCTACAGCGCCTTTCATAAGGACGCAGAAGCGATGCGCGCCTACGACAAGGCTATAGCCGTCAAGCCCGAGGCGTACATCTACTTGAACCGTAGCCTTCGCAGGCCGAAGGCCGACGTGGCAGGCCGCCGGGCGGACCTGGAAGCTGCTCTGAAGCTTGAGCCAGATTTTACGGAAGCCATTGCGCGGAAGGCCGACTTACAGGCGGATGGCGGAGACCTGGCTGGGGCGATCTCGACCTATTCCTCCGCCCTCACGAAGTCTCCAGATGACCCTACGCTTCTTGTGGGCCGTGGGATCGCTTATGCCCGTTCGGGTGACGCAGACCATGCTGACACTGACTTCCAGAGGGCCAGAAAAAAGGCCACCGAGCCGGTAATCTTAAACAAGATGTGTTGGGCGAAGGCGACTGCCGGAGTGGCTCTCAATTCGGCACTTTCTGATTGTACCGCGGCGCTCGCGAAGGCACCCGACGCGGTAGGATTTCTCGACAGTCGCGGCTTAGTTTTCCTCCGGCTGGGCCGGCTTGATGATGCCATAGCTGACTACAATCGGGCGCTCGGAAAGAACCCTAACATGCCGTCGTCGCTGTTTGGCCGGGCCGTAGCATGGGCGCGTAAGGGGGATCGGGTAAAGTCCGAAAGCGATGCTGCCTCTGCTGAGAAGACTGACCCCGACGTTCGAGCTGACTTTGAGCGCTATGGCATCAAGCTGTGACGAACATTGCCTCAGTCAAAGACTCGCAAACAACCGGCAGCTCTTGTTAAGAGCGGCCGTTCAAGACTGCCCGGCTGAATGACTTTAGTTGGTCGGGTGCTGCCCGAGGCGAACGCGGCATCGTGGGACTTACCCGTCGTTCCAGCACGGCAGGTAAGTGGCAGGTTCACCGCCGAAACCCGACAATCCGCGGCCGGTCTAGTCTAGCGTGGCCAACCCCGCAGAAGCTCTCAGTCCAGCATATACTCCACGATCTTAGCGAGCGAGTGGCCATCACCATAATTGTGTTTTACATCCAGAGCGGCCGCGTAGAACGGATCTTCGGCAGCGCTTGGAAACACCTGAGCGGGAGAAAGGGGCCTCGCAACCTGATAGTCCTCTCTCAAGCGCAGGACGCAGTGAAGGTGGCAGACGGCGTTGTTGAAGTCGTGCGCGTGGAAGAAAGGCAACGCACAAGACTGACGGATCGGACGCGTCGGCGGAATATGATCAAACAAGGTCACCTCGCGGACCATATCGGCGCTTCGCTTGAGCGTTGGCGCTCCAAACACCATGCAATAGATGACGCCCTGATGGTCGCCGCTCGCCGTCGGTTCGTATCTAGCGCGACCGCCTGGCAGTGGAACGTACCGGTTCGTCGCGAAGAACTCGGCCGTCAAGGGATCGAAGGTCACGTCCAGTCCTGGCGTGTCTATCCCGTAATGCTGCTCTATTAGCGCGGGATCGCGGGTGTAGGGACCAAGGATCTTCGCTGCATACCAGCGGCGATGATATTCTTGGCTTTCCCAGTCAGGGAAGCCTTCTAGGTCGCTCGTTGTATGTGGGCCATATCGCTCGAAGTTGCGTTCGCCTAGCGTGCGATAGTCCGGGATACCGTAGTAGATAAGGTCGTCGCCGCGGAAATCCTCGAATATTGATCGATATTCTGGGGCCTTAAAGCGGGCGTGCCAGTCATCTTTGAAATGACGCCAGTGGGCGGGAATGATTAGACGCTCCTGACCATCTACGGCGAGCGCCGGGTTCGGATGGGCTCGTCGCGTCACATATTCGCGACCTTGACCACGAAAGCACATGCGGTCGCGGAGCCGCACTTGCTCTGGCGCGTCCAGATAGTCGATCAGCTCGGCTGAGGAGTTGATCTGTATCTCGCGCGCGGCAGCACTGTGGACGTGGCCAGCCAGGAAGTCGCCGAGCGGATGGAGCGCGCAGCCCAGCCCGGAACCGTAGAAGGAGTCGCATATCATCGCGTCGTCGGTGCTTGGCTGGGACGTATTGAAGCCGCGGAGGTAATAGCCTTCATGCAGCAGCGCGTCCGCTTCGCTTTGATTTAATCCGTGCTTGGACAGGATCTCGTACGTGAGAGCGATATCGTCATCACCAACAAAGCCGAACATAGAATCTGTGTCCTTAATCCTAAGCAGCGATCCGGCTGGAACGCCGAGAGACACCTTTCAATCACCCTTGTCCGGCCACTCGACCTACACGAACGTCTGCATTCTGGATCATTAGCAAATCCGGAAAAAACCGCAATTCAGTCGCATAGCTAACGAGCCGCTTCGGAGTGATCGATCGGCAGCTTCAGTTCGAAGCCGCTGTTCAAGGCAACTGACTTTAGCGGTCGGATCTGGTCGGTTCCGGAAGCCGGCACCTCAGCATTCAAACGCCGGCTATGAGGCTACACGTCTGCAAGGCGCTCTCGCCCCACCCACGCTCACCAGCCGGCGGGCGTATCGAGGTCGAGGGCGGCACTCTCGCGAAGCACGACGACAGCCGCCGCCTCGGCTTCCTCGTCTTCGTCGTAATTCAAGATGGACCTGCGCACCGCATGCAGACTTTGCGGGGTTGGGCCGACACGTACCTTCAGCTTTTTCCGATTCGGATTGTACTTGAGGTATCCGGCCTTATCCAACGCCCCTACGGCGCTCTTGAGATCAAAGCCCTTCAAGATTTCGGCTACCCCGGCATCATGGAACAGGAAGTAATCCACGCCCTCATATATATGCACATAGCCCAGCGTTGACAGCGCCCGCGCCTCACCCTCGCGGTTACTCGTATCCGCAGGGCTGGCCCCGTCATCATCACCCCATTCCGCATTGGCCTTGCCGCTCGGCACCTTGGCAAACCGGGCTTGGCTTTGCTGGCAGGCATCGCGCAGCGTCACCAGCACTTGCCTATCCTCACGCAGCCCCTTGCGGCCAAAGCCCTTGGCCCATTCATCAAAGCAGTCGAGCACTGCCGCCGCTGCCGCCCCAACCGGCCAAGGGACAATGCCCATGGCCGCCGCCATCTCGCCCGCCGCTGCCACCGCCGCAAAGCGCAACGCGGCGCGGTGAATTTGCCCGCTGTCCCCGTCCCGCTTCGACTTGAGCATAAACGCCGCGTGCAAGCGCTTCGCCTCGGCCTGCCAATGCTCGGCATCGCTTACCAGCGCCCGCACAAAGGCCGGCCCGGCATGGCCATAATGCTGGCCCGCCGCTCTTTTCAGATTGTCGGAAAAGACCGCCGCGCTATCCGCCCCGTGCAGGCATTGCCAAGCCCCCATGCCGGCGCCCGCATCGGCGGAGAGGTTCAAGAACCGCAGTTCCTGCCCGGTAAAGGCCCGCTCTTTGCGCGGCCCGCTCGCCATATGCTCGGTCAAAGTCAACTCGCCGGTGGATAGCAGCAACACCCGCCATTCATTCCGCCGCCGCAATGCGCCGTCCTGCCGTGAGCGCCCTTTGCCTTGGCCAGTTGCCAGCGCGTAAGCGGCGGCGCCGGCCTCGTGCGGTTCAACCTGTTTCAATTCATCGAGGATCAGCAGGGTTTCAGAGTGGCCATGCGCCACACCCTCCAAAGCATTGCCGGTTGCCCGCCAGGTGTGGCCAAAGCCCAACTGCCCACCACCACCCCAAACCGAACCCGCCGCCAGCGCCAGCGAGGTCTTGCCGGTGGATGACGCGCCGCACAGGTGGAAGCCGCCCCCCTCGGGCAACAGCCAGCGCATCACCGGGCCGACGAAGGCCAGCGACACGGCAAACAGCAAAAGCCGGTTGCGTATCGCGGGCAAGGCGATGCGCTCTTGCCAGACGGATAGCTGGCCCGCCTGCGCATAGTGGAATGCCGAGGCATCACCGTCAAAGCGCACCGGCTCGGCATCCGGCCCGGCGATGACCTGGGCCGGCAGAACAAAGCGACTGGCATCAAGCCACCCGGTCCGGTCTGCTATGGTGAAGCGGGCGGAATGCGCCACCTCAGCCAGGAAGGCGGCGAAGCGGTCAGCACACCTGCGCACGAAATTGACGTAAAGCCCCGCCGAAGCCAGCGCCGCACGCACAGCGCCGGCCTCGCTGGCCAACTGGCCGCGCTTGACCGTCACCACCTTCTCGCGCCCGTCGCGGTCGGCAAAGCGGATCAGCACGGCCCAGCCGCCGCCCTCGGGGTCGCGCGCCTCGCCCAGCACCTCAAAGGGAGCAGACAGGCGAACATCATGGCCCGCACCGCCATCGCGCCCGCTTTCGTGCCGCCACAGGCCGTTTCCATCCAATCGAAAGCCATGCGGCAATTTCATCTCGCCCGCGCTCGCGGCCACCAGCGCTGCGGCAACCCGCTCTTGCAGGTCCGCCAGGGCGAAGCCGGACGGGAAGGCATCGGCGCAATCCCATCCTTGCGGCAGGTCGGCGGGCAGTTGCACCACCGCTGCCGCAGACGCGCCTGCCGCCAGCGCGGCCTCCGCTGCCTCGCGCCCCGGCGTGTCGGCATCGGGCAGGATCACCACCCGGCGCCCGGCCAACGCGGCCCAATCGGCCTTGCCGGTGGCCTTGCTGCCCCCGCTCCACGTCATCGCCACGAAAGCCGGCAGCAGTTTGGCCGCCGCGTCTGCGGTCTTTTCCCCTTCCACCAGCAAAACCGGCGCGGCTGGCTGTGCTGCCGCCAGCCGGTCCAAGCCATAGAGCGGGCGCGGCGCGGGCGCTGCCTTCCACCGCCACACGAGCACCCTGCCCTCGCGCCACAAGGTTTGCGGCAAGATTTCCTTGCCTCCATCCGCATTGTCGAACCGGCAGACATAGTGGATCACCCGCCCGGCGCTGTCCCGATAGGCCCAGACCGCCGAGGGCTTGCCATGGCCATTATGCGAAGGCCGAGGCGCGGGCGCGTCATCGGGCACCGCCGGCACCCATTCCCCGCTTGCCGCCTTGCTCTTGGGCGCCGGGCCGTTCTCAGTTGGCGCCGCCCCGCCCTCGGACACCGCGCGGCCCACCGCCGCGAAAGGGTCGCTCTTGTCGTTTATGCCCATGGCGACACCCCCAAGGCTTCGGCCAGGCGCAAGCCGGCCTCGCGCTGCGACACGCCCACCAGATAGGCGCACAGGCTCACCAGATCGCCGCCCGCGTCTCCACTGGCGAAGTCGGCCCACTTGCCGGTGCAGACGTTCACTTTGAACGAGCCGGGCCGTTTGTCGCCCCGGCGCGGGTTCACCGCGACATATTCGGCGCCCATGGCGCGGCCACCGGGCAACATCGCTCGCAGCACTGCCGAAGCATGGGCGAGGGCCGCCCGGTTGATCCGCTCGAAATCGACAAGCCGCGCAACCTGCGGCGCGGGGGTGCCCCGCCGCACGATCATCGCGCCGCCTCCGCGCTGGCGGGATATTGCGAGGTGCTTTGACACGCCCCCGCCTCGGCCCATGCGTCCAAATCCGCTGCGCGATAGCGGATACTGCGCCCGGCTATCCGCAGATAGCGCGGGCCGTTGCCCGAAAGCCGCAGCTTTTCAAGGGTGGAGTCCGAAACGCCCAGATAGCGGGCCGCCTCGCTTGTTTTCATCAGTGGGGAAATGCCGGACATGGCTTGAATGCCTCCTCTTCATGTGGAGACCGATTCATGTAGCCGGATTTAAGGGCAGCGCATCAAGAGCCTAGGCTTGGCAATTCACCGATTTGCCAAGCCATCGCGCCGCTTCGCCATAGCCTCTCGCTGGCGCTTCAAGTGTGCACGCCACTGATTGATTTCGGCCCTGCTCAAGCCGGTTGCTTCGGTCGCCTCCGCAATTGCCGCTTCAACCTTCATGCCCTCCTCGACACGTTTGGCGACTATCCTGCAAGCCTTGAGCCCAACCCGCGCACGCGCCCTCCGATTTACGGGCTTGCCGGCCTTCCGTCTTTCCAGCTTCGCGCGGTAGTCCAGCATGGGCCTGAAGGCCTCGCCTTTCGCCTTCGCCTGGTTTTCCAGTTCACCGAAAAGTTCACCCATTATAATAGTAAATAAACGGGCCTCCCCGATTGCGTCCGGGATTTCGTCAGCCATCAAGGGGGTGGGGTCACGAGGATCGCATCTCGCAAGCTTGTCTGAGATTTCAAGGGCAGCGCGGCCCACCCACTCTAACGGTTCGTCGCCTTGCAGAGCATAAAGCGCCATCCACGCCGGGCCAACTTTCTTAGGGTCACGCCCGCGATCAGTCATTGCAAATCCGCCACCGCGCCCCCTCGGCTGACGGGCGGGGGAGGGCACCACAAACGCGCGGAAAAACGGCCAAATGCAAGCCCGCCTCTGTTCTCATGTTCTCACCTTGGCAAATCCAAGCGAGAACAGGCCACCAAGCCAACGAATGGCGCTTTTGTGCGGCTTTGAAAGAGTGTATTCTCTTGTTCTCACTGTTCTCTGTATAAATGCAGCTTCCCGCCGCGTCATCTGGCCAAGGAAAATAATGCGCCGCGAAAATCGCCGCTCTGGCCAGGGCGAAACCGGCCTTGCGGTATGGGCAGCGCGGGGCGGAGCTGGCGCCAGCCGCAGGCCGTCAAGGCATTTGGCATCGCGCAACCCCTCGGCCATTCCATCGGCCCCATCATGCTCCAGCCAGAGCGCCCGCCCAATTTCACTGCCCACCCAAGAAAAAATCTCCGGCTAGGAGTAAGCCCGGTGTTGCCAGGTGGCCGGCCCAAACTTTGACCCACCCCCTGCCGGCGGCCCAAGGCGCCCGCTCCAAGCCGATGGGGCTCGAATGGGCGCGCGCGTGTGGCAATCCACCCCACCCCCGCCGCGCGTCAGGCCTTGCGGCAGCGCCGCGTTGCGCTCGCATATCGAGCACGCCATTTTTTCACGGTGCTTGCTATGTGCTTGCTAGAGCGCTGCCAACCGATCCGGCGGCGCGCCAAACTTCGCCTAAACCATTGAAAATATGGTGAGCCCAGCTGGATTCGAACCAGCGACCTACTGATTAAAAGTCAGTTGCTCTACCGACTGAGCTATGGGCCCCCAAGGCCGGCGGCGCGTGTGCATCACCGTGGCGGAAGGGTTCCCCTAGGGGCCGCGCGGCTCCGGGTCAAGCGGGCGAATAGCTGTCGGCATGTGCGGCCGGTGATCGGATCGCGCCAGCCAGGCACCAGCACGGCCAGCGGCCCCAGCACAAAGACCCTTTCCCGAAACGCCAGATGCGGCACGCACAGCCCGCGCGAACGCCACACGCCCCCGCTCCACAGCACGATATCGAGATCGAGCACGCGCGCGCCCCAGCGCTGCCCCGGGCGGCGGCCGAAGCTTTCCTCTATGCCCTTCAGCAGCGCCAGCAGGCGTGGCGGCGAGCAATCAGCGCGCAGCAGCACCGCGCCATTGGCATAGCGCCGGCGCGAGGGGCCAACAGGCGCGCTGGCGATCACCGGCGAGGCGCGCTCCAGCCTGAGGCCGGCCGCATCCAGCGCCGCCAGCGCCGCGCCCAGCACGCCTTCGGGGGGGCCATGGCGATGGTGCCGGCGGTTCGATCCCAGCGCCACCACATAGCGCCAGCCCCCGCCAGAGGGGCTGCGCTCAAACATCCTCGGCAAGGCGGGCATAAAGCTGCGGGCGCCGATCGCGGAAGAAGCCCATGCCGGCGCGATGCGTGGCCGCCCGGCCCAGATCCAGCCGCGCCACCAGCACGCCGGTCTCGCCCGCGCCATAATCGGCGACAAGATCGCCCCATTCATCGGCGATGAAGCTGTGGCCATAGAATTTCTGCGGGCCGGCAGCGCCCGCCACCTGTTCCGTGCCAATGCGGTTGGCCGCCACCACCGGCATGCAATTGCTCACCGCATGGCCGATCATCGCCCGGCGCCACATGCGGCTGGTGTCCAGCTCGATGTCATAGGGTTCCGAACCGATGGCGGTGGGATAGAACAGCACCTCGGCGCCCAGCAGCGCCATGGCCCGCGCGCATTCCGGATACCACTGATCCCAGCACACCCCCACGCCAATGCGCGCGCCAAACAGATCCCACACCCTGAAGCCGGTATTGCCGGGGCGGAAATAATATTTTTCCTCATAGCCCGGCCCGTCGGGGATGTGGCTCTTGCGATAGGTGCCCATGATGGCGCCATCGGGGCCGATCATCGCCAGCGTGTTGTAGTAATGGTGGCCGTCGCGCTCGAAAAAGCTGGTGGGGATGGCAACGCCCAGCCCCCGCGCCAGCTTCTGCATGGCGATCACGCTGGGGTGCTCGGCGGTGGGGCGGGCAAGGGCAAACAGGGCCTCATCCTCCACCGTGCAGAAATAGGGGCCGCTGAAGATTTCCGGCGGCAGGATCACCTGCGCGCCCCTGCCGGCGGCCTCTTCCACCAGGGCGGCAACGGCGGCGATATTCTCGGCCTCATCCGCCGCGCCCAGGGGCAGTTGCAGGGCAGCAACGCTAAGCGTGCGGGCGGCGGCGGCAGGGCTGTGGCTCATGCGGGCGGTTCCTATGGCGGCGCGCGTGCAAAGTCCACCTTGTCGGCCCGCGCGATCGCGCGCTATTGTGGCCGCCTGATATGACAAAGGGGAGAACAGCGGCGATGGCCGAGGCAATCGTGGCCGGCGGCTGCTTCTGGTGCACAGAAGCGGTGTTTCGCCAGGTGGAAGGCGTGCAGGCGGTGGAAAGCGGCTATATCGGCGGCGATCTGCCCCATCCCACCTATCGCGAGGTGTGCAACGGCACCACCGGCCATGCCGAGGCGATCCGCATCACTTACGATCCCTCGCGGCTCTCCTACGACGAGCTGCTCGACATCTTCTTCGTGACGCACGATCCCACCCAGCTGAACCGGCAGGGCAATGACGTGGGCACGCAATATCGCAGCGCCATCTTCGTGGCCGATGCCGCCCAGGCCGACGAGGCGCAGGCCGCCATCCGCCGGGCAGCGGTGGATCATGCCGCCCCCATCGTCACCACCATCGAGGGGCCCGCGCCCTGGTATCCGGCAGAGGATTACCATCAGGATTACTGGCCCGGCGAAGGCCAGCGCAACCCTTATTGCCTGGCCGTTATCCCGCCCAAGCTGGCCAAGCTGAAGAAGGGCTTTGCCGCCCGGGTGAAGGGATAAAGGCCCCCCTCAACCAGCCTTGCGCCAGCGCGCCACGAAGAACCCGTCGAGCCCGCCTTGCGCGGGCAGCTCGCCGGGGTCGGTGCGCAGCCAGCCTTCGGGCGTGGGGGCAAGGCCGGCGGGCAGCTCTGCCGGCGTGATCGGATCGGGCAGGAAGCCGGGCGTTTCAGCGGCAAAGCGAGCGGCCTGCTCCTCGCCCTCGGCATGCTCCAGCGAGCAGACGGCATAGACCAGCTGCCCCCCCGGCTTCAGCCAGCCGGCCGCGCGGGCCAGCATGGCCGCCTGCAATTCGGCCATTTCGGCGATCTGGCGCGAGCCAATGCGGTGCAGCACATCGGGATGGCGGCGGCAGGTGCCGGTGGCCGTGCAGGGCGCATCGATGAGGATGGCATCGAAGGGGGCAGGCGCGCTCCACGCCAGCGCATCGGCGGCCACCTTTTGCGCGGCAAGGCCGGTGCGGGCCAGGTTCGCGTCCAGCACTTCCAGCCGGCGCGCGCTGCTGTCCAGCGCGGTCACCGCCCAGCCGGCGGCGGCCAGCTGCATCGTCTTGCCGCCGGGCGCCGCGCACAGATCGAGCACACTGGCCCCGCCGCCCGCGCCCAGCAGCCGCGCCGGCAGGCTGGCGGCCAGATCCTGCACCCACCACGCCCCTTCGGCATAGCCGGCCAGCTTTTCCACCGCCTCGCCGCGGGCCAGCCGCAGATGGCCCGGGGCCAGCGCCGCGCCGCCCAGCCTTTCGGCCCAATCCGCCGTGGCGGCCGGGTCTTTCAGCGTGAGATCGAGCGGCGGCGGCAGGGCCAGGCCAGCCGCGATCGCCGCCCCCCGCTCCCCCCAGCGCGCGGCCACCGCCGCTGGCAGGCTGGGCGCCGCCGGCAGCTGCGCCCGCCGCTTCACCAGCGCCGAGAACACCCCATGCGCCAGCCGCCGCGGCCCGCCCGCCAGCAGCGCCAGCCCCGTGGCGATCACCGCATGGGGCGGCGTTTCCAGCCGCAGCCAGCCAGCCAGCATCAGCCGCAGCACGGCGCGCGCCTTGGCATCCTCGGCCAGCGGCAGGCGGGTGGCACTGTCGATCAGCGCATCAAGATCAGCCTGCCAGCGCAGCGCCTCGCCGGCGAGCGCCCGGGCCAGCGCCTTGTCGGGCCCGGGCAGGCCCTGCGTTGCGGCATGGGCGGCATTGTCCAGCGTCTCGCCCCGGCGCAGCACCGCATCCAGCAGGCGCAGGGCCGCGCGGCGGGCGGGAAAACCGGGAGGGGTGTCATCATTCTGTCGTGTCATCCCTGCCCCCTAAGCCAGATTGCATTCGCGCGCCACCGGGCGCATGAGGCAAGGCCATGACCACGCCTGTTCCCCAGCGCGCCACACAGCGCCCCACCGGCTTCACCAAGCCCGCCCACTGGACCAACGAGCCCGCCCCCCAGCCCGCCCCCGCGCGCGAGGAAGCGGATCCCGAAGGGCTTTCGCCCACGCGCTATGGCGATTTCACCCGCAAGGGCATTGCCTGGGACTTTTGATTGCCTGGGATTTTTGAAGGATAAGGCGCGCGTGTGGGGCCTGCCCCCTCACAGCCACCCGCCCAGTTCCCGCCGCACCAGCGCTTCCAGCATCGCCATGCCGACCGCGCCATCATTGAGGCAGGAAAGCACGGCGTAATCCGCCCCGCCGGCGCCGGTAAACACCTCGCGCCCGCGAATCGCCAGCTCCTCCAGCGTTTCCACGCAATCGGCGGCAAAACCCGGCGCCAGCACGGCCAGCGCCCTGATGCCGTTGCGCGCTTCTGCGGCCAGCACGGTTTCGGTGGAAGGCTCCAGCCATTTGGCGCGGCCAAAGCGGCTTTGAAAGGCAGTGACAAGGCGCAGCGCCGGAAAATCCGCCGCCAGCGCCGCGCCCAGCAGGCGGGCCGTCTTCAGGCAGTGGCAGTGATAGGGATCGCCCAGATCCAGCGTGCGCTGCGGCATGCCGTGGAAGGAGAGCACCAGCGCCTCGGGCACAAACGGCAGCTGCGCCAGCTGGCGCACCACATCGGCGCGCAGGGCGGCGATATAGGCGGCATCGTCGTGATAGGGGGGCAGGCTGCGCAAGGCCGGCTGCCAGCGCAGCGCGGCCAGCGCGCGGCCGGCCTCGTCCACCACGGTGGCGGTGGTGGCGGCGCAATATTGCGGATAGAGCGGCGCCAAGAGGATGCGCGTGCAGCCCTGCGCCTGCAGCCAGGCGATCTGGGCGCCAATGGCAGGCTGGCCATAGCGCATGGCATGGGCCACCACCACGCCTGCGCCCAGCCGGGCCTGCAGCCCTTCGGCCTGCCGCCGGGTGATCGCGGCCAGCGGCGATCCCTCATCGGTCCACACCTGCGCATAGGCATGGGCCGATCTGGCCGGCCGCGTGCGCAGGATGATGCCATGGAGAATGGGCCACCACACCAGCCGCGGGATCTCGATCACTCGCGGATCGGAGAGGAATTCGGCCAGATAGCGGCGCACTTCGGGCGCACCCGGCGCCTCGGGCGTGCCCAGGTTCACCAGCAGCACGCCCACGCGGGCAGCAGGCACCGGCGGGTGGCCAGTGGGCAGGTGGCCGGCGGGCAGATGGGCCATGGCGTTCATTCCTCCGATCCCAGCGGCAGGCGCCGATAGCGCAGGCCGGTGGCCGAAAACAGGGCATTGGCGATGGCCGGCGCGGCCACTGCCACGCCCAGCTCGCCCGGGTCTGCCGGATCGCCCGAAGCAGCCACCAGTTCAACCGACACTTCCGGGCAATTGGCCAGCACCGGCAGCGCCATATCGGCCAACCGCCGCGCCTGTGGCAGCCCTTGCGCCCAGCCACCGGCCGAGCCCAGCGCCAGGCCGATGCCATAGATCAGCCCGCCCTCGATCTGCTGGCGGGCGATATCGGCGTGGACGATGCGGCCGATATCGGCCACCGCCACGATGCGGTTCACTTCCACGCCGGCATCGCTGCGCCTGACGGTGGCAATGGCGGCAATGCAGCCCTCGCCGATGCGGTGGCAGGCCAGGCCCTGGCCAGAGCCATCGTGCCCGCCATTCCACCCCGCCAGCGCCGAGACGCGCTGCAGGCACTGGGCCAGCCGCGCATCGCCATCCAGCATCGCCATGCGATAGGACAGCGGCTCCCGCGCGAGGCTGGCGGCCAGCTCGTCGAGGAAGCATTCGGTGAAGAAGGCGGTGTAGCCATGGGCATTGCCGCGCAGCCGCCCGGTAGGCAGGCCCACCGCCACCGGCACATGCTCCACCGCCAGATGGGCAATGGCATAGGGCGGCACGGCGCCTTCCAGCGCCAGCGCATCAGGGCCATCGGCCTGCCGGGCCAGCGCCTGGGCACGGGTGGCGCCGCCCAGCAGGCGGGCGGCGCATTCGCTGGTGGTGGCCGGCAGCGCCGCGCGCAGGCGCCAGGCGGTAATCGCGCCGGCAGGATCTGTCTGCGCG
>DATMUT010000192.1:0-3303 GCA_035563755.1 Novosphingobium sp. | reverse complement strand
GGCGTGCTCACGCTCACCGAACGCGTCGATTCGCTGGGCGGAGAGGTAGCGGCCAGCGCCATCCCCACCGAACGCGACCACCTCGATGCCGCCCTTGCCGCCATGCCCCGCCTGATCGCCCCGATCGACACACCCCGCTTCTGGGATCTGGCATCGGGCGATCCGGCCCGCACCTCGCAAGTGGCCAGCATCAACGCGATCTACACCACCGCCATCAAGGATCTCGATCCCGGCGACGCCAGCCCCTATCTTGGCCGCGCCTCGCTGCGCAGAGGGATCGGCGATTTTAACGGGGCCCTCGCCGACCTGACCAGCGCGATCGCCATTGCCCCCGATGCCGACACCTATCTCCAAAGGGTCAGCGTGCTCTACAGCCTGGGCCGGCTGAAAGAAGCGCTGGCCGATGCGCAAAAGGCTCGCTCGCTCGATCCGGCATCGAGCAGCGCAGTCATGAGCACGGCCCTGCTTTTGGCCGAGACCGGCGACCTTGCAGCGGCCAATGCGCTGGTGGACCAGAAAATCGCCTTGGGCGGCAAGACGCGCGACGCATACAAGCGGGCAAAGGCCCAGATGATCGGTCAATTCGGCGATCCGCAGGAGGCGATCCGGCAAATCGACGCGTTGCTCGCCGATAAGCCGGGGACGGCCGGGCTGCTGAATGCGCGGTGCTGGATCAAGGGGACCCGCTCGGTGATGATCGACACGGCCTTGAAGGATTGCACCAGCGCCATCGAACTGAGCGAGCAGGCCTATGGTCCGCTCGACAGCCGCGCCCTGATCTGGTTCCGCATGGGCCGCTATACCGAAGCCCTGGCCGATCTGGACACGGTGCTCAAGGCAGCGCCGGGCCTGGCCCAAAGCCGCTTCCTGCGCAGCATTGTGCGAAGCCACATGGGTCAGGCCGGGCCGGCCGCCGAGGATCTGGCCATCGCCCGACGCATCGATCCGGGCATTGACCGGACCAATGCGCGCTACGGCCTTGTTGCCGGACGCAACACCGTCACGGCGCGCGACGAGGCTTCGGCAGGCCACAAGCCATAGGCGGCCCCGCTTGCCGTGGATGGCAAGGTCGAACAGGGCGCCCTGCATTCCTGACTGGGGGCCCTGACTGGAGGCCCTGACTGGGGCCCCTGACTGGGGGCCCTGACTGGAGGCCCTGACTGGGGGCGTGACGGGCGCGTTTGCGGTTTCAGGCGCAGAAGTGCTTTGAAGGATGCCGCCTGTCTCTCTATGAGCGCGCGATTGGTTGCCTTCAACGCGCAATGCTCGACTGCCCCGCCCGGTGGTTCGCCTGCGGGTTGATCGTCAGGAATTTGAATCACAATGAATTATCGCCATTCCTTCCATGCCGGCAACAGCGCCGATGTCGTGAAGCACAGCCTGCTGATCGCCCTCGTGCGGGCCTTGCAGCAAAAAGAGGGCGCGCTGACCCTGATCGACACCCATGCCGGCTGCGGGCTGTACGACCTTGAAGGCGACCAGGCCCAGCGCACCGGCGAAGCCACGCAAGGGGTGCTGCGCGCCTTTGCCGATACGAACCCCTTGCTGGACGACTACCGCGCCGCCGTAAGGGCGGTGAATGTCGGGGATGAGCCGCGCCTCTACCCGGGCTCGCCGCGGTTTCTGGCCCAGCTTCTGCGCCCGCAGGACGCGCTGATCCTGAACGAAAAGCACCCCGAGGACGCCTATGCCCTGCGCGGCGTGATGCGCGGCATATCGGCCGCCGTGCATGAACGCGACGCCTACGAGCTGTGGCTGGCGATGGTGCCAACCCGAACGCCGCGCGGCATGGTGGTGGTCGACCCGCCTTACGAGCAGACGGACGAACGCGAACGTATCACGGCCACCATGGCCGCCGCGCACCGCAAATGGGCGCATGGCGTGACGGTGATCTGGTATCCGCTGAAGGAGCGCCCCACGCATGCGCTGTGGAAGCACAAGCTGCGCAAGCTGGGCATCCCGAAATTCCTGAGCGTGGAGCATTGGCTCTATGATGCCGATCAGCCCGGCATCTATAACGGCGCGGGGCTTTTTATCGTCAACCCGCCCTACGCCTTCACGCAAGCTCTGCCTCCCCTGCTCGAAGCCTTGCGCGCCGCGCTGGCGCCCGAAGGGCATAGGGGCGAGCTTACCGCCAACTGGCTGGGCGATTGACGCTGCACCCTGCCCCCAAAGGCAGGTCGCCAGATCACGTGAGCGGAACTGCGGTCACCGGCAAACGGAAAGGGTTGGCGATGCAAGAACCGCCAACCCCCATCCGCGCCTCCCTTTCGCGGATCAGAAATGATAGCCGATCTTCGCCCCGAAAGTGCGCAGCACCGGCAGGCCCAGCAGCACCGAATTGCCGCCCAGCAGGCTGGAATTCAGGCTGACCGAGCTGTAGGCCTGGTTGTTGAAGACGTTGTTCACATAGATCATCGCCTCGATCCGCTCGCTGCGGATGCCCGCGCGCAGGTTGACCTTGTCGCTGGCCCCGATCCACGAGATGTTCTCGTAGCTGGTGAATATCCGGCCACGATGGACATAGTCGCCCCCGACGTACCACTTGTAATCGCCGGTCAGGTCGTCGCTGTATTCACCGCCCACCGCGGCCGTGAACGAAGGCGCCGCCGGATTGGTCGCGCCCTTGGGCAGGGTGGTGTTGCCGGTGATGCTGGCGCATTGCACGCATTGCACCGAGTGATCGAGCGTGACCTTGGAATAGGCGACGTTGTACGTGAATGACAGGTGGCGACTGGCGCGCAGGCCGCCTTCCAGTTCGAACCCTCGCACGGTGCTTTGCGCGCTGTTGCCGGTGGTCGAAACGATGGTCGACGGGCCGGTCGGCGCGTTCACCGGATCGATCGGCACAGGCAGGTTTTGCGAGAAGGCCTGATCGTACCATTTGGCGTAGAAGCCGGCGAGGCTGTAGGTCAGGCGGTGGTTGAACAGCTGCCCCTTCAGGCCCAGCTCGAAATTGTCGAGCGTGGCCGGCTTGTACACATCCGAAACCTGCTGAAGATTGTTTAGATAGGCCCGCTGGCTGGCCGTCAGGCTGAGCACGGTCAGGTTGAAACCGCCCCGGTTGATGCCGCGCGAATAGGTGGCATAGGCCATCATGTCTGCGTTTGGCTTGTATTGCAGCGAGACGCGCGGCACGAATTTGTGAAAGGTGCTGCGGTCGAGCGGTGTCTCGGAAGTCGCGGTGCGGTTGTATGCAACCAGCGTTTCCTCCAGATAGCGGCCCTCGGCGTTCAGGGTGAGCTGCGGCGTGAAGTCGAAGGCGAAGCTGGCAAAGGCGCTGTTGTCCTCGGTGGTCGAGAG
>DATMUT010000191.1:0-13013 GCA_035563755.1 Novosphingobium sp. | reverse complement strand
CTGCGCGTTCTTTCGCGACCCGCTGCGCGTTACCCCGCGCGGTGAGCGGTTGATCATCGCGCCGGCCGACGGTCTGGTCACGCTGATCGAAAAGGTTGTGCCCCCGCGCGAGCTTTCGATGGAAGATGGCAGCTCGGCGCCGGGCCTTGGCACCGCGCCCGTCACCCGCATCTCGATCTTCATGAGCGTGTTTGACGTGCACATCAACCGCGCGCCGATCAGCGGCACGGTAACGCGCGTTGTCTACATTCCCGGCAAATTCATGAACGCCGACCTGGACAAGGCCAGCGAAGAGAACGAGCGCCAGCACATCCTGATCGATCGCGGCAATGGTCTGCAGATTGGTTTTACGCAGATCGCCGGTCTGGTCGCGCGCCGCATCGTGCCTTTCGTCAAGCCGGGCGATATTATCGCGGCGGGGCAGCGCGTTGGCCTAATCCGCTTTGGCAGCCGTGTTGACGTATACCTGCCCGAGGGCACCGAGCCGATGATTGTCTTGGGGCAGAAGATCGTGGCTGGCGAGACCGTGCTGGCTGAAGTGGGCAGCAGCCCCGTGATCGAGGGTATCTGTCAGTGAGTGAGCGCGCGGAGAGTGGGCGTCGTTTGCCTGGCGGGCTGACTTTGCGCGCGTTGATTCCCAATGCCATTACCGCATCCGCGCTGGCGTCGGGGCTGACGGGGATCCGCTTTGCCGTGACCGCGGCATCGGGCGGGGCAGTCGCTGCCAACCCTTATGCCTATTCCAATGCCTTTCCGCTCGACGACTGGCAGAAATCGGTGTTGGCGATCATCCTTGCCGGCATGCTTGATGGCATAGACGGGCGCATCGCTCGGCTGCTCAAGGCGCAATCGCGCTTCGGCGCCGAGCTTGACAGCCTGTCGGACGCTATCTCTTTCGGCGTGGCTCCGGCGCTTATTCTGTTCCTGTGGTCCCTGCAGCAGGCGCCGCGACTGGGCTGGTTTGCCGCGCTGGCCTTTGCCATTTGCTGTGCGCTTCGCCTGGCGCGTTTCAATGCTCGCATCGACATGCCCGAGCTGCCGCAAAAATCGGCGGGGTTCCTGACCGGGGTGCCTGCACCTGTGGGGGCAGGGCTGGCATTTCTGCCTGTCTATCTCTGGATCGCTACGGGTAGCGAGCTGTTCCGCCGCCCCGAGGTTGTGGGTGTGTGGCTGTTCATCAATGCCTTTTTGATGATTTCCAGCCTGCCGACGATGAGCTGGAATTCGATGCGTCCGCGTCGCAATGTGCGCCTCGAGCTTATTGCTCTTTTCGCGATTGTTTTTGCCGCTCTTCTGTCGGAGCCGTGGCTGACGCTTGTGGGCATTTGCGTCGTTTACCTTTTGATGCTGCCCTATGGCGCGATCAGCTATGCGCGCATCAAGCGGCAGCGCGCCATGCGTGAAGGCGCCGCCTAGGCCGGGATTGCGTGAAGCGAGGGCGCCCGGTCTGCAAGGGGGGCCACTCGCCCTCGCCATGCAGGGGGCGCCACGTCGGCGTCCCGTCCTCTGGCGCGAAGCCGGCGGTTAGCGCGCCCAGCGGCGAGGCCGACAGCGCCGGATCGACAATCCGCACATGCAGGTCGGTTTGGGCCGACAATTCCGCCATTTCAGCCCTTAGCGCATGGAACGCCGGCCAGAACCGGCGCCAGCTGCCCAGCAGCGATCGGACCGCAAAGGCTGCCGTGCCGATGGCAAAGACCGGGATGAGCACGGCGGGCGAAAACATTGTCATCAGCATGTCCGGTATCCTTGAGGGCAAGGCCTCTGACGCTGCGGCGCCAGTGCGGGGCGAAACACGTGTACAACATGTGGAAAACGACTTAGAGTGAGGAATGATCCTGAGCGGATTTACCTTGTTCCGCTCTTGTTCCTTTTTTGTTCACCCCTGTCAAGCGGCAAAATCCACAGCCCGTGCCCTGTTTGCGTGCAATTGAGGGCTGGATTTGTGGCGGCAGAACAGCTAAGGGCGCGCATCCCTGCTGCGGATTCGGGCTTTCATGGTCCATCCAAAACGGGGGTATCCCCTCGGGGGGATGCGCAGGATCCGCCTGCGTATTTACCCGCGAGGCAATCCACATGGCGCGTGTCATACCGGTGCCTTGGGCGTGCGAAACGCCCTGGTTCCAGCGCGCCAGAGGTTTAACCGGAAGGGAATTACCTATGGCGGCTCCTGTCGTCACCATGCAGCAATTGATCGAGGCCGGCGCTCACTTCGGCCACCAGACCCACCGCTGGAACCCGCGCATGAAGCCGTACATCTTCGGCGCGCGCAATGGCGTCCACATCCTCGACCTGTCGCAGACCGTGCCCCTGATGGCCCGCGCGCTCGACTTCGTGTCGGCCACGGTTCAGGCCGGCGGCAAGGTGCTGTTCGTCGGCACCAAGCGCCAGGCTCAGGACCCGATCGCTGAAGCTGCCCGCGCTTGCGGCCAGCACTACGTCAACCACCGCTGGCTGGGCGGCATGCTCACCAACTGGAAGACGATTTCGGGCTCGATCAAGAAGTTCAAGGCTCTTGAAGAGAAGCTTTCGGGTGACACCACCGGTCTCACCAAGAAGGAAGTCCTTCAGATGACCCGCGAGCGCGACAAGTTCGAGCTGTCGCTGGGCGGCATCCGCGACATGGGCGGCATCCCGGACGTGATGTTCGTGATCGACGCCAACAAGGAAGAGCTGGCCATCAAGGAAGCCAACGTGCTGGGTATCCCGGTCGTTGCCATCCTCGACTCGAACGTTTCGCCCGAGGGCATCGCTTTCCCGATCCCCGCCAACGATGACGCCTCGCGCGCCATCCGCCTGTACTGCGAGGCGCTGGCCGCCGCCGCCACCAAGGGCGGCCGCGAAGCCGTGCTCAACTCGGGCGCGGACATCGGCGCCATGGCCGAGCCGATCGCCGAAGAGGCAGTCGAGGGCTAAGTCCTTGCACGGCGCGGCTTTTGTCGCGCCGTCATCAAATTGCAGCGCGCCGGGTCCACGTGGCCCGGCGCACTCATGTTAAATCAGACCGTATCTCAGAAGGAATTCGGACATGGCTTACACTGCCGCCGACGTGAAGAACCTGCGCGAGCGCACCGGCGCTGGCATGATGGACTGCAAGAAGGCGCTGGACGAGGCCGGTGGTGACTTCGAGGCCGCCGTCGACGCGCTGCGTGCCAAGGGTCTGGCTGCTGCTGCCAAGAAGTCGAGCCGTACCGCGGCCGAAGGTCTGGTGGGTATCGCCGTCGAGGGCGCCAAGGGCGTTGCCGTCGAGGTGAACTCGGAAACCGACTTCGTTGCCAAGAACGACCAGTTCCAGGATTTCGTGCGCAAGACCACCGAAGTGGCTCTGGCCACCGGCGCTGCCGAGGTCGAGGCGCTCAAGGCTGCCGCCTATCCGGGCGCTGGCACCGTTGCCGACGTGCTGACCAACAATGTCGCCACCATCGGCGAGAACCAGCAGATCCGCCGCATCAAGCAGGTTGCTGTCTCGCAGGGCCTGGTCGTGCCTTACATGCACAACGCTGCCGCCCCCAACCTGGGCAAGATCGGCGTGCTGGTCGCTCTCGAGGGTGATGCTGGCGTCGACGTGCTCGAGCCGCTGGGCAAGCAGCTGGGCATGCACATCGCCGCCGCTTTCCCGCTGGCGCTGTCGGCCGATGACCTCGACGCCGAGCTGATCGAGCGCGAGCGCAAGATCGCTGCCGAGAAGGCTGCCGAGTCGGGCAAGCCCGCCGAAGTGCAGGCCAAGATGGTTGACGGGGCCGTGGCCAAGTACGCCAAGGAAAACGCCCTGCTTTCGCAGCTGTTCGTGATGGACAACAAGACCCCGGTCGAGCAGATCGTCGCCCAGGCCGCCAAGGCTGCCGGCGCCTCGATCAAGCTGGTGGACTATGTCCGCTTCCAGCTGGGCGAGGGCATCGAGAAGGAGGCGACCGACTTCGCCGCCGAAGTCGCCGCTGCCGCCGGCCTGGCCTGAGGCTGAGCGCTCGGGCGGGGGCCTTGCAAGGGGCGCCCGCCACGAGGCACGAGACGCGCCGCTGCCCATGGGGCATGCGGCGCGTTTTGCATGCAGGCTGCGGGAAATGCCGCGCGATGCGGCGGAACGACCTGCAAAAATGCGCCGGCCTGCAAGGCAAAGGCGGGCAATCCGGCTAATTTTGCGGTGCTATGCCCTTGGCACGCGGGCGCGCGTGGCTATAAGGGCGCGGCTTGGGGTGGGGCAACCTGCGCCAAGGTGCATGTTTTGCCGCCATTCTTGCCAACCGCAACCGCCAAAGGCCCTATGACCCAGCCCAGCTACAAACGCATCCTCCTCAAACTCTCGGGCGAGGTGCTGATGGGCGATCAGCCTTTTGGCATCGATCCGGGCTTTGTGGCCGAGATGGCCAAGGAAGTGGCCGCCATCCGCGAGGCCGGCATCGAGGTGTGCATGGTCATTGGCGGGGGCAACATCTTCCGCGGCATGGCGGGCGCTGCCAAGGGCATGGACCGCGCGCAGGCCGACTACATGGGCATGCTGGCAACGGTCATGAACGCGCTGGCCATGCAGAACGCGCTCGAGCAGCTGGGCGTGCCCACCCGCGTGCAATCGGCCATCGAGATGGACAAGGTGTGCGAGCCGGTGATCCGCCGCCGCGCCGAGCGTCATCTGGAGAAGGGCCGCATCGTGATCTTTGCGGCCGGTGTTGGCGCGCCTTATTTCACCACCGATTCCGGTGCTGCGCTGCGCGCCGCCGAAATGGGTTGCGACGCCCTGTTCAAGGGCACCAGCGTTGATGGCGTCTACAATGCCGACCCCAAGCAGGACCCGGCCGCCGTCCGCTACGACAGCATCGACTATGACACGGTTCTGGCCAACAACCTCAAGGTGATGGACGCCAGCGCCGTTGCCCTGTGCCGTGACAACAAGATCCCGATTGTCGTATTCTCGATCCGCGAGCGGGGCAATCTGGCCCGCGTTCTGGCCGGGCAGGGCACGCAGACGATTGTTCGTTAATTCAGGCGTTTGCTAATCTAGGCATTCGCAAAGCATATTCAGGAGGAACCGCCATGGCAGCACCCAAGTTCGACAAGCCCGATCTGGAGCGCCGGATGAAGGGCGCGGTCGAGTCGCTCAAGGGCGATCTGGCCGGCCTGCGCACGGGGCGCGCCAATGTGGCGCTGCTCGACCCCATCATGGTCGACGCTTACGGCAGCCACATGCCGCTCAGCTCTGTTGCCACCGTCTCGGCGCCCGAGCCGCGCATGCTCTCGGTGCAGGTGTGGGACAAGTCGACCGTCGGCCCCGTCGAGAAGGCGATCCGTTCGGCCGGAATTGGCCTCAACCCCATCACCGATGGCCAGACCCTGCGCCTGCCGATCCCTGACCTGACCGAGGAGCGCCGCAAGGAGCTGGCCAAGCTGGCCAGCAAATATGCCGAGAACGCGCGCATCGCCATTCGCAACGTGCGCCGCGACGGCATGGAGGCGGCCAAGGCCGACGAAACCAAGAAGCTGATCAGCGAAGACGATCGCAAGCGCCTGGAAACCGAGGTGCAGAAGCTGACCGACGAGCAGATCAAGGCTGCCGACGAGGCTGCCGCGGCCAAGGAAAAGGAAATCCTGGGCAAGTGAGCGTTGTGGCGGTTCCAGCCGGCGACGACGCACCGCGACCGGGCAACCCCGGTAGCGTGCGCCATGTCGCCATCATCATGGACGGCAATGGCCGCTGGGCCAAAAAGCGCTTCCTGCCGCGCGCCATCGGGCATCAGCGCGGCGGCGAGGCGGTGCGCCGCATTGTGCGCGCCGCGCCGGACCTGGGCATAGAAGCGCTGACGCTCTACGCCTTCAGTTCGGAAAACTGGCGCCGCCCGGCCGAGGAAGTGTCGGACCTGATGGGGCTGATGAAGCGCTTCATCCTCTCCGACCTCGACGAGATCGCCGCCAAGGGTGTGCGGATCCGCATCATCGGCGACTACAAGGTGCTGGCGCCCGACATCGTGGCGCTGCTCGACGATGCGATTGAGCGCACGGCGGGCAATACGGCGATGACGCTGGCCGTGGCGCTGAACTACGGCAGCCAGCAGGAAATCGCCCGCGCCGCCACGCGCGCCGCGGCCAAGCTGGCGGCCGGGCAGGACATCACCCCCGAGGCGATCGCGGCCGAGCTGTATACCGCCGACATGCCCCCGCTCGACCTGGTGATCCGCACCAGCGGCGAGGAGCGTCTGTCGAACTTCCTGCTTTGGCAGGCGGCCTATGCCGAGATGTATTTCACCGATGTGCTGTGGCCCGACTTCGGCGCCGAGCATCTGGCCCAGGCGCTGTGCGCCTTTGGCAACCGGGAGCGCCGTTTTGGCGGCCGCTGAGACCCCGGACGGCGGTGAGATGCCGGTGACGCCCGCGCGCAAGTCCGACCTGCGCCAGCGCACGCTTTCGGCCATCGTCATGGTGGCGGTGGCGGGCGGGGCGCTGTGGCTGGGCGGCTGGGCATGGCTGGCCTTTGTGCTGGTGGTGGCCATTGGCGTGCTGTGGGAATGGTCGCGGCTGACGCGGCGGATGACGCATGGCGCGCTGGGGCGCATGCTGTGGCTGGTGGCGGGCGTGCTCTATGTGGGCACAGGGGCCGATGTGCTGCTGGCGCTGCGCATGTCCTCGATCCTGACCAGCGAGGGCGTGCTGGCGGTGCTGTATTTCGTGCTGGTGGTGATCGCCACCGACATCGGCGCCTATTTCGCCGGCCGCGCGATTGGCGGCGCGAAGATCGCTCCGCGTATCAGCCCGTCCAAGACCTGGTCGGGGCTGACGGGCGGGATGATTGCCGCTGGGCTGGCGGTGGTGTCGGTCAATGTGTTGCAGACCTGCTCGCTGCTGGCGCAGCTCAACAATGGTCATTGGCGCGGCGAGTGCGTGCATGTGACCTGGCAGCTTGCCGGCCTTGCGATGCTGGTCGGCGCTGGCATGGCCATTATCGCGCAGGTGGGCGATTTCTTCGAAAGCTGGATGAAGCGCCGCGCCGGCGTCAAGGACAGCAGCAACCTCATCCCGGGCCACGGCGGTTTCTTCGACCGGGTGGACGGCTTGCTGGCGGTGCTGTTCGCCACCAAGATCATCGATATTGTTCTAAGAGGTATTCACTGATGCGCAGGATCTCCGTGCTGGGCGCGACCGGTTCGATCGGCGCATCGACGCTTGACCTGGTGCGCCGCAACCGGGCCGACTGGCAGGTGGTGGCGCTGACCGCCAATGGCAATGTGGCGGCCCTTGCCGAGCTTGCTCGCGAATTTGGCGCCGAGCTGGCCGTTGTGGCCGACGAGGCTGCCCTTCCGGCCCTGCGCGAGGCGCTGGCCGGCAGCGGCATCGAGGCGGCAGCGGGCGTCGAGGCGCTGGTGGCTGCCGGTGCGCGGGCGGCCGATGTGGTGATGGCGGCGATCGTTGGCTGTGCGGGCCTTGCCCCCACCATGGCCGCGATCGAGCAGGGCCGCACCGTGGCGCTGGCCAACAAGGAAGCGCTGGTTTCGGCCGGCGAGGTGATGACGGCGGCGGTCGCGCGCCATGGCACCACGCTGCTGCCGGTTGATAGCGAGCATAACGCCATCTTCCAGTGCCTGTCGGGCAATGATCTGGCGCATGTGCGCTGGGTGACGCTGACGGCGAGCGGTGGCCCGTTCCGCGACTGGACGTTGGAGCAACTGCATGCGGCAACGCCGGCGCAGGCAATCAAGCATCCCAACTGGTCGATGGGTGCCAAGATCAGCGTCGATTCGGCCACGATGATGAACAAGGGGCTCGAGTTCATCGAGGCCTATCACCTGTTCCCGGTGGGGCTCGAGCGGTTGCGCATCATCGTGCATCCGCAGTCGATCATCCACTCGATGGTGGAGTATCACGACGGCAGCACGCTGGCCCAGCTTGGCCCCAGCGACATGCGCGTGCCGATTGCCAGCTGTCTGGCGTGGCCCGCGCGCATGGAAACGCCGCTGTCGAACCAGCTGGACCTGGCCGCGATTGGCGAGCTGACCTTCCGTGCGCCCGACGAGACGCGCTTTCCGGCCACGCGCCTAGCGCGCGAGGCGGCGCAGGCTGGCGGCGGCATTCCGGCGGTGCTCAATGCCGCGAACGAGGTGGCCGTGGCCGCTTTCCTCGAGGGGCGGATCGCCTTTACGCGGATTGCGGCGATGGTGGCGGATGTGCTGGCGCAATATGCGCCCGCCGCGCCCACATGCCTTGCCGATGTGATTGCCGTGGACGCCGAGGCGCGGGTGCGCGCGGGCGCGCTGATGGAGCCGGCCTGACATGGGGCATCCCTCGCTGCTGATGACCGTGGCGGCGTTTCTGCTGCTGCTGGGGCCGCTGGTGCTGGTGCACGAGCTGGGGCACTATCTGGTCGGGCGGTGGTGCGGGGTGCATGCCGACGCCTTCTCGATCGGCTTTGGCCGCGAGATCTTTGGCTGGACCGACCGGCGCGGCACGCGCTGGAAGGTCTCGATGCTGCCGCTGGGCGGCTACGTGCAGTTTGCCGGCGACATGAACGCGGCCTCGATGCCGGTCGACAATATCCCCCTTAGCTTGGCCGAGCGCGAGCGGTGCTTCCATTTCAAGCCGCTGTGGCAAAGGTCGCTGATTGTGCTGGCCGGGCCGCTGACGAATTTGATCGTGGCGGTGCTGGTGTTTGCCGCCTTCAACATGGCCTATGGCAAGATTGTCGCGCTGCCGGTGGTGGCCGACTTTGCCAACCCGTCGCCCGCGCAGGCCGCCGGCATGCGGGTGGGCGACCGGATCACCGCCATCGACGGGCACCCGATTTCGGGGTTCGAGCAGATTCGCGAAATCATCGTGCCGATTCCGGGCGAGACGGTGCCGGTTTCGGTCGACCGCGGCGGCGATCACATGACCTTTACCGTGACGGTTGCCTCGCGCAGCGTGCAGGACGAGTTCGGCAATAGCTCGCGCATTGGCCAGATCGGCATTGCCGCAGGGGCTGTGCAGCATGTGCGCATGGGGCCGATCAGCGCTGTGGGCGAGGGGGTGCGCCAGTCGATCGGCATCATGGGCACGATGGTGACGGGGCTGCGCCAGATCGTGACCGGCCGCCGCTCGGTGAGCGAGCTGGGCGGGCCGATCAAGATCGCGCAATATTCGGGCGAGCGACTGGCGCTGGGGTGGCCGCAATTCGTCTATTTTGCGGCGCTTATCTCGATTAACTTGGCATTCATCAACCTGCTGCCAATCCCGGCGCTGGATGGTGGGCATCTGGCATTTTACGTGGCCGAGGCAATCCGCCGCCGTCCATTGGATGTTCGCAGTCAGGAGTGGGCTTTCCGCACCGGTCTGGCCTTTGTGCTGGCGCTGATGCTGTTTGTCACACTTAACGATCTGGTATCGCTGAACCTGTTCGGGCGTTGAGGGGCGCCTTTTCGGGAAAGAGGGTGACGGGCACGGGAGGCCCGCGAAAAGGGGGCTTGTTGGCGTCTTTGCGGGGAGTTGCGGGCAAGACGCCTTGATTGGCGCGCCGGCATCGGGCACAGGGCGCTACAACCGCAATTTACGGAACACCTGATCGCATAGTGCGGGCGAGCACGGGGAACCGGTTTGAGCAGGGGTGGTCAGCCGGCGGGCAACCGCAGGCCACACGAAGATGGGAACTGCCGTGTCGAAGATTGGACGGAATATGGGTCACAGCGAAGGGGTGAGCCATTCTGGGGTGAACCGCACCGGGATGAGCAACCGCGGTTATCTGGGTATCGCGCTGCTGGGCGGCTCGATCCTTGCGGGCGTGCCGCAGCTTGCGGTCGCCCAGGCGCCTGCCGCCCCCGCTCAGGCGCCTGTCGCGCCCGCGGCGGCTGCGCCCGTGGCCGAGAAGATCACCTCGATCTCCGTCGAGGGCGCACAGCGCCTCGAGGCAGATACGGTGCTGTCGTATGTGCAGCTGCGCGTGGGGCAGCCCTGGTCGGCGGCTTCTGCTGACCAGGCGCTCAAGGACCTGTACGCGACCGAGCTGTTCGCCGACGTGCAGATCCGCAACGAGAGCGGTCATGTCATCGTGACCGTGAAGGAAAACCCGGTCATCAACCGCATCGTTCTTGAGGGCAACAAGCACCTCAAGGAAGACAAGATCAACCCCGAGATCAAGCTGGCCCCGCGCCAGATCTTTACCCGGTCCAAGGTGCGCGCCGACGTTGCCCGCATCATCGAGCTGTACAAGCGCCAGGGCCGCTTTGGCGCCAGCGTCGAGCCCAAGATGGTCAGGCTCGACCAGAACCGCGTCGACATCGTCTTCGAGATCCAGGAAGGGCCCAAGTCCAAGGTCCGCCAGATCAACGTCATCGGCAACGAGCACTTCTCCGACAAGGAGCTGGCCGCCGCGATGATGACCAAGACGGCCCGGCCGCTGCACGTTTTCCGCGGCTCGACTTCGTACGACCCGGACAAGCTGGCCTTTGACCAGCAGAAGCTGCGCCAGTTCTACATGACGAACGGCTATGCCGACTTCCGCGTGGTCTCGGCCGTGGCCGAGCTGACGCAGAACAAGCGCGACTTCATCATCACCTATGTGATCGAGGAAGGGCAGCGCTACAAGTTCGGCGACGTGAAGGTCGAGAGCCAGCTGCGCGAGTTCGACGGCGAGGGGCTGACCAAGGCCCTGCCGATGAAGAAGGGCCAGTGGTTCAACGCCAAGCAGGTCGAGGACACGATCGACAAGCTGAACGAGACGGCCGGCGCCTTTGGCTACCCCAACTCGGACGCGCGCCCCGACTACAAGCGCGATCCCAAGAACCTGACGATGGGCCTGACCTTCAATCTGGTCGAGGTGCCGCGCGTGTATGTCGAGCGGATCGACGTGAACGGCAACACGCTGACGCAGGACAAGGTCATCCGCCGCGAGTTCCGTCTGGCCGAAGGCGATGCGTTCAACTCGCTGCAGGTCAAGCGCTCGACCAACCGCATCAAGAGCCTGGGCTATTTCCAGGAGAAGTTCGAGGTCAAGCAGGCCAAGGGTTCGGCGCTCGACCGTATCGCGCTCGAGGCCAACGTCGAGGAGAAGCCGACCGGCGAACTGCAGCTTTCGGCCGGCTATTCCAGCCTCGAGAGCTTCATCTTCCAGGCCTCGATCAAGCAGAACAACTTCCGCGGTCGCGGCCAGACGATCGGCCTGTCCGGCTCGATCTCGCGCTACTCGAAGAGCCTGGTGCTCAGCTTTACCGAGCCGTACCTGTTCGACAAGGCGATGTCGCTGGGCGTCGACGTGTACCGCCGCGACTACAACAACTACAATTACTACAGCACCAACCAGAACACGCTCTACAGCCAGTCGACCACCGGTTTCCAGGTGCGCGTGGGCGTGCCGGTTACCGAGTATGTGTCGGTGGTGGGGCGCTACACGCTCAACTACGATGACGTGAGCCTCGACAAGGCGACCTACTACCAGCAGGATTCGGCTGGTTCGTTCGTCTGTTCGGCGCTGCTGGCCGGCCGCTACCTGTGCGATTCGGAAGGCAAGCGCCTGTCCTCGATCGTGGGCGGCTCGCTCATCTACGACAACGTCGACAACCGCGTTCACCCCTCGAAGGGTCAGACGGCCTCGGTGGGCGTGGACTTTGCGGGCCTGGGCGGCGATGTGGGCTATGCCCGCCTGCGCGTGAACGCGGCCAAGTACTGGTCGCTGGGCAAGGGCTTCATCGTCACCGCCTCGGCCGAGGGCGGCGCCATCAAGGCGCTCAGCCACCGCAACCTCTCGGGCACGGACGACATCTTCCTGACCGACCGCTTCTTCCTGGGCGAGCCGCAGATCCGCGGCTTCGATATTCGCGGTATCGGCCCGCGCGTGATCCGCAAGCCCTACACCACCGACAGCTCGGGCAAGCAGATCGTCAGCAGCGATCGCAGCCAGTGGACCGAGGACTCGATCGGCGGGCGCTATTACTACCTCGCCCACCTCGAGATGGAAATTCCGCTGGGTTCGGGCGCCAAGGAAATGGGCATCCGTCCCTCGGTCTTCCTCGATGCCGGCGCCGTGTGGGGCGTGACCGCGCCTTCGACCACCGACACCTGTCTGACGTCGGGCAACACCGGCACGACGTGTAACATCTTCGTGGCGACGCGCGATTCGAACGGCAACAAGCTGTACACGCAGACCAACACGGACGGGTCGACCACCACGACCACCAGCGCGACCAACAGCAAGACCGGCGCTGCAAACACCGCGCAGGGCACTACCGTGAGCGGCTTCAAGGAATACTACTACGGCGACAGTCCGCGTCCGCGCATCGCCATCGGCGTGGGCTTCAACTGGAATTCGCCTTTCGGTCCCTTCCGCATCAACATCGCCAAGGCGCTCCTCCACGAGGAGGGCGACGATACCAAGACCTTCACCTTCAATGTGGGAACGCAGTTCTGATGAAAACGCTTATCAAGTCGCTCGCCATTGCCGCCCTGCTGGCAGGTGGTTCGCAGGTCGCCATGGCCGCCAAGGCCGCTCCGGCTGCGGCTCCGGCTGCCGCTCCTGCTGCTTCGACGGGTGGCGTGAACGGCATCGCCGTTGCCAACCTCGACGCCGTGGTGGTCAATTCGAACGCCTACAAGGCCGCCCAGGCCCAGCGCGACACCACCTACAAGGCCCAGCTGGACCAGGCCAAGTCGCGTGAAGCCGCGCTCAACGCGCAGCTCAAGACGCTGGTCGACAAGTTCCAGAAGGACCGCGCCGCCAACGCCGCGCCCACCGTGCTGCAGCCCGAATACACCCAGATCCAGCAGCTGCAGGAGCAGGGCAAGGCCGAGCTGGAGAAGATCCTGGCCCCGGTGCGCCTGTCGGACGCCTATGTGCTCGAGCAGATCATGGACAAGCGCAGCGCCGCCGTGCAGGCCGCGATGACCAAGTCGGGCGTGACCCTGCTGCTCTCGCCCGAGGCGGTGCAGGCTGCCACCAACGGCTATAACCTGAACCAGGCGATCCTGACCGAGCTGAACGCGACCGTGCCTTCGGTGCAGGTTGTGCCGCCCGCAGGCTGGCTGCCGCGCGAAGTGCGCGAGCAGCAGGCTCAGCAGCAGGGTGGTGG
>DATMUT010000190.1:0-3708 GCA_035563755.1 Novosphingobium sp. | reverse complement strand
TTCAGGCCGCCCGCCTCGGGGTTGTTGCTGGCCACCAGCACGATTTCGAACGGGCAATCGGCGGCGCGGCTGGCATAGAGCAGCGCCGCCATATTGGTGCCGCCGCCCGAAATCAGAACCGCGACCTTGGCCCGTTCATGGGGCCATTCACGCATTATGCGTGGCTTCCCATGCCTCGCGGGCGCTCCACGTCTCAGCGCTGCCCGACACGGTGCAGCCGCGCGCGCCGGCCTTGATCTGGCCGATGGTGTGCACGGTTTCGCCAGCAGCGGTCAGGTCGGCGGCCAGCGCCTCGGCTTCCTCGGGGGCCACGGCCAGCACCATGCCGATGCCGCAGTTGAAGGTGCGCGCCATCTCGCCCGGCTCGATATTGCCCTGCGCCTGCAGGAAGGCCATCAGGCGCGACTGCTCCCACGCATCGGCGTCGATATGGGCATGCAGCCCCTCGGGCAGCACGCGGGGCACGTTTTCGAGCAGGCCGCCGCCGGTGATATGGGCCAGCGCGTGGACCCGGCCAGCGCGAATGAAGGGCAGCAGCGTC
This sequence comes from Novosphingobium sp., assembly GCA_035563755.1. Taxonomy (GTDB): domain Bacteria; phylum Pseudomonadota; class Alphaproteobacteria; order Sphingomonadales; family Sphingomonadaceae; genus Novosphingobium. The sequence goes on along the minus strand of DATMUT010000190.1, from coordinate 3,167 downwards.
TTCACATAAATGCGAGTCGGCTCGATCAGATAGTCGATCAGCAGGCGCTCATTGTCGAACAGGGCGGGGCGGTCCAGCTTCCAGCCCTTGTCGGCGGCCAGGCGGCGCACCAGCGAATAGCCGTTGGAATGCACGCCCGACGAGGCAAGGCCCAGCAGCACGTCGCCCTCGGCCACCTTGTCGCCGGTCAGCTGTTCGCCGCGCTCGACCGCGCCCACGCAGAAACCGGCCAGATCATAGTCGCCCGGGCCGTACATGCCCGGCATCTCGGCCGTCTCGCCGCCAATCAGCGCGCAGCCGGCAATGCGGCAGCCCTCGGCGATGCCTGCGACGACGCGCGTGGCAACGCCGTTTTCCAGCTTGCCGGTGGCGAAATAGTCGAGGAAGAACAGCGGCTCGGCGCCCTGCACGATCAGGTCGTTCACGCACATGGCGACAAGGTCGATGCCGATATGGTCGTGGCGGTCATGGTCGATCGCCAGCTTCACCTTGGTGCCAACGCCGTCGTTGCCCGCCACCAGCAGCGGGTCCTTGTAGCCAGCCGCGCGCGGATCGAAGAAACCGCCAAAGCCGCCAAGGTCCGCGTCGGCGCCGGGCCGGGCGGTCGATTTGGCCAGCGGGCCAATCGCCTTGACCAGCGCATTGCCGGCGGCGATCGACACGCCGGAATGCTCGTAGGTGTAGCTTGCGGGGCGGGCGGTTTCAGGCTGTTTCTCGGTCATAGATGCGCGCCTAACGCTTTCGCGCTTGGATTTCCACGTTCGTTTCGGCAAAAGGCCCGCAAAATCGCCATGACCTTTGCCAAGCACCCCTTTTCGCTGCGGGTTTTCCGCAAGTTTTTGCCTGCCAGCACGCCTGCGCGCGCGGCTTTGGGGCTGGGTGTGGCCGTGTTGGGGGGCGTAATGGCCATCGGCCCGGCGCGACTCATCGCCCAGGTCGAGGGCGAGCGCGGCATTGCGCCGGTGATTGCCACTGGCGACATCGAGGTGAACGGCGTCGAGGTGGAAGCCACCGGCAAGACCGCCGCCGAGGCGCGCGCCACCGGCTGGAACGATGCGGTGAAAAAGGCCTGGGAGCAGGCTCACGGCCCCACGCTCGACATCGGCACGCTCAACACGCTGGTTTCTTCCATCGTGGTCGAGCACGAGGAAATCGGGCCGCACCGCTATCGCGCGCGGCTTGGCGTGGTGTTCGACCGGGGGCGCGCGGCGCAATATGTCTCGGGCAACGGCACTTTCGTGCGCCGCTCGGCGCCCATGCTGGTGCTGCCGGTGCTGTATTCGGGCGGCGTGGCGCAGGTGTTCGAGGTGCGCACGGCATGGCAAAAGGTGTGGGCCGAGTTCCACACCGGGGCCAGCGCCATCGACTATGTGCGGGCCAATGGCGCGGGCGGCGATTCGCTGCTGCTGACCGCCGGGCAGGCCGGGCGGCGCAGCCGCGTGTGGTGGCGCGGCATTCTCGACCAGTATGGCGCATCGGATGTGCTGGTGCCCGAGGCCCGGCTCGAGCGGCAATGGCCCGGCGGCCCGGTCAAGGGCACGTTTACGGCGCGCTATGGTGTCGACAACCAGTTCATCGCCACCTTCACCCTGACCGCGCCCGACGAGGGCGGCGTGCCGGCCATGCTGGGCCAGGCGCTGGGGCGGATCGACCAGATCTATACCGATGCGCTGGCCCGCGGCGTGCTGCGGCCCGACCCCACGCTCTCGCTCGACCATCCCGCGATTGATCCGGGGTTGCAGTCGGTGATCGATGCTGGCCGCGCGGCCGATGCGGCCGAAGCTGCCGCTCAGGCCCGCGCCGATGCCGCAGCCCAGGCCTCGGCCGACGCTGCCGTGACCGCGCCGCCGCCAGCCCCCGCGGCAGGCGCCAAGCCGGCGCCTGCGCCCACGCGCCAGCCGGTGCAGGCCCATTCGGTGCAATTCGCCTCGGCCGACGCGCGCGCGGTCGATCAGGCGCTGGCCGGGGTGCGCGGCACGCCCGGCGTCGAGAACGTGGCCACCACCAGTATCGCCATTGGCGGCACTTCGGTGATGCGCGTGAATTTTGCCGGCACGCAAAACGACCTGATCGCGGCCCTGCGCGCGCGCGGTTGGCAGGTGAGCGTGGTTGGCAATGCCCTGCGCATCCGTCGCTAAGACAGCGACGGGCGCACATACACAAGCTGGATTGAATGATGAGCAGCGACACCCATCGCAAGGGGCAGATCGCCCTGCCTTTGCCGCCGGCACAGGCCGGCATCGACCCGCGCATTATCGTTGGCAACGCCAACGAGGCCGCTATCGAGGCTTTGGCCTATACCGACGAGTGGCCTTATGGCACGGCCATATTGTTCGGGCCGCCGCGCTCGGGCAAATCGTTGCTGGCCCGCTGGTTCGAGGGGCAGGGCGGGGGCGATGTGGTCGACGATGCCGACCGCATGGACGAGACCGAGCTGTTCCATCGCTGGAACCGCGCGCGCGAAAGCGGCACGCCCCTGTTGCTGACCGCCACCACGCGCGAGGAAGGGCAGGACTGGGATGTGGCCCTGCCGGACCTGCGCTCGCGGCTGCGCCCGGCGCTGCGCCTCGACATTGGCGAGCCGGACGATGCGATGATGGCCGAGCTGATGGCCGTTCACGCCGAGGCGCGCGCGCTGGCATTGGGCGATGATGCCTTCGCCTATCTTGCAACCAGGGCCGAGCGTTCCCATCTGATGGCTGAACGGATCGTTGCCGCGATCGACCGGATCAGCCTCGAGCGCAAATGCGCCCCCGGCCCGGCGGTGTGGCGCGAGGCGTTGGCGCAGGTGCAGGGCGGCAATGCGACGGGCCAGGAATAGGCCCGGCTTGCACTCGGCGCCCGGACATGGGAACATGAGGGTTATGATTAAGCAGCTTCTGGCATATCTGGACTCGATCGTGGCGCGCGATCCGGCGCCGCGTTCGCGTTGGGAAGTGTTGCTGTATCCGGGGTTCTGGGCGGTGGCGTTCCACCGCGTGGCGCATCGCCTGTTTACCGCGCGGCTGTTCTTTCTGGCGCGCGCGGTCAACCACACGGCGCGTTTCCTGACCAGCATCGACATTCACCCCGGCGCCACCATTGGCCGGCACCTGTTCATCGACCACGGCTTTACCGTGATTGGCGAGACGGCCGAGATCGGCAACAATGTGACGATCTATCAGTGC
>DATMUT010000189.1:0-2575 GCA_035563755.1 Novosphingobium sp. | reverse complement strand
GCTGCTGGTCTTCGCGCTCGACGGCAAGGACCGCCTGCCCCCCTATTCGCCGCCACCGCCGCCCACCGGCCCCATCGTTGCCGCCATGCCCGCCGATGCAACCGCTATAGCCGCCGGCGACAGGCTGTTCGGGCGGTTCTGCCTGCGCTGCCATGGCAGCGGCGCGGTCAGTGCGGGGGCCTACCCGGACCTGCGCCTGTCTCCGCAAGTGATGAGCCAAGCCTTCGAGCAGATCGTGCTGAAGGGCGCGCTGGCCCCGGCCGGCATGCCCGGCTTTGCCGGCAAGTTGAACCAGCGCGATCTCGCCGCGATCCGCGCCTATCTGGGCAAGCGCAGCTACGAGGACTTTGGCGGCAAGCCGCAACCCGGGAAAGGCACAAAACCATGAACCGCATTTGCATCATGCTGGCGCCCGCCCTGCTGGTCTGGCCCTTGCCGGCCGGTGCCACCACGCCCCCATCTCCCTCTCGTCAGGATACCGCCATGACCACCTCTGTTGCACCCCACAGCGCTGCCATCACCGACCGCGACGCGCAGTTGCGCCTGCTCGACAGTGCCGATCCGCGCCTGGCCGCCAACAAGCGCCTGGTGTTCGACATGTATCGCGAGATCGTGATGGGTGGGCATGCCGAGCGGGTCGAGGCCTATTTCACCCCCGAATACATCCAGCACAATCCCAATGTCGCCTCGGGCCGCGATGCGCTGGCCGCCTTCCTGCGGGGCTCGCGCCCGGCCCGGCCGGTCGAGGACCGCATCACCCTGCCCTTGCTCAACATCATTGCCGAGGGCGACTATGTGCTGGTCATCTGCGAACGGCCCGAGACGGACGAGCATGGCCAAGCCTACCGCACTAGCTGGTTCGACTTCTACCGCATCGCCGATGGCAGGATCGCGGAGCATTGGGACCCGGCCTTGAAAAGCGCTGCCATGCTCCGCTTCGATCCCAACACCAAGCGCTAGGCCGTCCCCGGCTCAAACCCGGTCGTAATGATAAGGGGCAATGACCGGCTCGGGATAGGCCTCATAGTGCAAGGTGGGCGGCAGGTCGGGGGTCAGCCCCTCGATCGAGCGCAGCAGCTTTACGCCGCCCCGATGCCAGCCTTCGTCATATTCGGCATAGATGTTCATGTAGCCATGCAGCGAGGCGATGCGCCACGCGCCCTCGACCAGCCGATAGGTGTTTTCATAGGTCGCCTCGCCCCAGCGCGCCTCGGCGCCCAGTGCGCCCACCATCATGAAGCTGCGCCAGCGGCCCTTGGCGGTGCGGGCCGCAGTGTCGATATGGACGACCGGCTGCAATTGCATGTGATTGTACAATACGCCGTGACCATAAGGCGGCAGATGCCTCAGATATTGACGCACCCGCTCGCGCCCGACGTAAACGCCGCGACCGGCCAGTTCGAGCGTGCCGTCTGGCGAGAAGAGTTCGGCGGCTTCGTCCCACCTGCCCTTGTCGATATAATAGCCATAAGCGGCCTGAAGATTGCAGATTTCGACATAATCTGATGCTTTTCGCGCTTCCAGGCGCAGCGCTTCCATATCGGATCGCAGCTCGGCGATTTCACGCGCCAGTATCGATTTGAAATTCAGTTCGTCGTCCATGATGGTCTCCTCGTGCATGAGGCGATGCAACATGGCTATCATGCGCATGGCCAGCGGCATGCACTGACAAAACAGGACTGCAGGCGCTTGTCTGGTCACGCATGGCTGTTGCCGATTGTCTGCGATTTGCCCAGGGCAGGAAGGCCTTGCATATCAAGGACAATGCCACGCAGCCTGAATGCAATGCCAGCCAAGCGAAGGGTTTTAGCCGCCCCTCGCTGTCGGCGGCATGGCGTGGCTAATGGCTGTTCATGGCGCCGGCTCCAACACCACCAGGCGGAAATCACCGCGATCCGCTTCGGCCAAAGTGTGCTGAGTGAAACGCAAGGCGCCATCCTCTGGATGGTGGAACTGCCGCAAACCGCCTTCCCTCGCCAGCACGCCCTGCTGCTCCCACCCGGTGCGGAAGGCTTCGCTGTTGTCGCGCAGCCAGGCCACGACCTCGCCCACACGTGGATCGCCCAGAACGCGGCCATAGTCGCGGCGGAATTCGGCCAGCACGCGCAGGCACCGCTCGGACCAGTCGGGCAACAGGCTGCGCGCCTGCGGGCTGGTGAAGATGAAGCGCAGCAGGTTGGGCTGATCTGCCCCCTCGAACAGGCCGACAAACAGGCGTCGCGCCGCAGCATTGGCGCAGCACACGTGCCATGCCGCATCAAGCCCATAGGCCGGCCAGGCAAGGCTGCCGACCAGCGCGGTGATGGCAGCCGGCGCCTCGATTGAAGCGGCGGAAAACGGATTGGCCGGATCGTGCCTTACCGCCAACGCAAAAAGGTAGGCCCGCTCTGCCCGCGTCAGGTTCAGCCCGTCGGCCAGCCGCGCCAGCGTGTCGGCCGAGGCCCGCACCTCGCGGCCCTGCTCGATCCAGGCCACCCATGTCACGCCAATGCCGGCGCGCGCGGCCAGTTCCTCGCGGCGCAGGCCGGGGGTGCGGCGGCGGCGGGCAGGCGTGTCTGGGGCAATGCTCTCGCGC
>DATMUT010000188.1:0-9414 GCA_035563755.1 Novosphingobium sp. | reverse complement strand
CGCGCAGCAGGGCAAGCGGATCACCCAGCGCTGCCGCGCCGTCAATCACTCTCGCCTCGTGATTGAGCGCGGTCAGGCGCGTCAGCAAAGCCGGCGCGAGGCCACCGGCAAGGTCGGCCTTGCTGATGAGGATCGTGTCGGCCAGCGCTGCCTGCGCCCTTGCGGTGCCGGACTGGTCGAGCGTGGCCATGCCATGCAGCGCATCGACCACGCAAAGCAGCGCGCCGGGCGCATAAAAACCGGCCAGCACCGGGTCTGCCAGCAGCGTTTCGAGAATGGGCGCCGGTTCGGCCAAGCCGCTGGTCTCGATCAGCACGCGGTGGAACTTCGGAATATCCCCCGCCGCGCGCCGGGCATACAGATTCGCCAGCGTCTCGCGCAGCGACCCTTCCATCGCGCAGCACAGACAGCCCGAATCCAGCAGGACCACCGTGTCGCGCGCGCTGCCCACCAGCAGGTGATCCAGCCCGATCTCGCCGAATTCATTGACGATCACCGCGGTGTCGGCAAGCCCCGGCGCGCGCAGCAGCGCGTTCAGCAGCGTGGTTTTGCCCGCGCCAAGAAAGCCGGTCAGCACATGGACGGGCAGGGGGGTGAGGTCGCGCTGGGTCATGGTGTCTCTGGTAATCAATCGGGCGGAGAATGTCATCTGTCAACAGTTGACAAGTTGCATCCTTTGCTCTTTTAAGGGCGCGTGAAGGCAAGGGACGCCACAGTGACGAGGACGGCGATGACGAATTTGCGGACTTTGCTCGAGGCCCAGGCCCCGCTGCTGGTGCCTGGCGTGGCCAATCCGCTGACCGCGCTGGTGGCGGCCGATATCGGTTTTGGCGCGCTCTATGTGACGGGCGCCGGGGTCAGCAACTTTGCCCTGGGTGTACCCGATATCGGGCTGATCACGCCGAACGACCTAGTCGAGGTCACGCTGGCGATCGCCGGCGTCGTCGACCTGCCGCTGATCGTCGATGCCGACACAGGCTTTGGCAATGCGGTCAACGCCTATCATGTGGTGCGCCGGCTCGAGGCGGCGGGCGCCGCCGCCATCCAGCTGGAGGACCAGCTGTTCCCCAAGAAATGCGGCCACTTCGATGGCAAGCAGGTGGTGCCCACCGCCGAGATGGTCGACAAGATCAAGGCCGCCGTCGATGGCCGGCGCAGCGCCGAAACACTGATCATCGCCCGCACTGATGCGCGCGCGATCGACGGCTTCGAGGCGGCGATCGAGCGGGCGCATGCCTATCGCGAGGCTGGTGCCGACATCCTCTTCGTCGAGGCGCTGACCAGCCGCGAGGAAGTGCTGTCCGCGCCCGCCCGCGTGGGCGATGTGCCCCAGATCATCAACATGGTGTTTGGCGGCAAGACGCCGCCCTTGCCGCTCGATACGCTGGGGCAGGCGGGCTATCGCATCGCGCTCTATGCCAATGCCGCGCTGCAGGGCGCCATTACCGGCATGCAGCGGGTGCTGGGCGCGTTGCACGACACCGGCTCGCTGGACGGCGTGGCCGAGCATGTCGCCCCGTTTGTCGAGCGCCAGCGCCTGGTCAACAAGCCCAAATATGACGCGCTCGAAGCGCGTTTCGCGGCGCGGAGCTAAGACCCGTGGCGCGCCCCTGGGACGGCTTCGTTGGCGAAGAGGAAATCCGGCGCTACGAGGCGGCGGGCTTCGGGCGGCCGGTGGGTTTTGGCGCGCGCCCGGCGCTGCTGATCATCGACGTGCAATATCGCACCGTCGGCACGCGGCCCATGCCCTATTGGGAGGCGATCGAGGAGTTCAAGACCAGTTGCGGCGATGTGGCCTGGGATGCGGTGGGCCAGATCGCGCGGCTGGTGGCCGGTTTCCGCGCCAAGGGCCTGCCCATCCTCTATCCCTATGTCGCGCCCAAGATGGATTTCGACAGTGGCGCTCTGGCCGCCAAGGTGCCCGAGATCATGAACATCGCCAGCCAGGGCTATGACTTCCTGCCCGAGATCGCCCCGGCCCCTGGCGACGTGCTGTTGCCCAAGAAGCATCCCAGCGCCTTTTTCGGCACTCCGCTGGCCAGCTACCTGATCGAGCGGCAGATCGACACGCTGGTGGTGACGGGGTGCTCGACCTCGGGCTGTGTGCGCGGCACGGTGGTCGATGGCTTTGCCTATAATTTCAAGGTCACCGTGCCGCAGGAGGCGGTGTATGACCGCAGCGCCACCGCCCATGCGGTCAACCTGTTCGACATGGCCTATAAATACGCCGATGTGTGCCCGGTCGACGATGTGCTGGCGCTGCTGTGACGGCGGGCTTCGATCCTGACGGCCAATCTGCTATCGGTGCAGGTCCTGTTTCGTCCCAAGGGCCTGCCACGATGGTGCTACTCAATTCCCCGATCACGCCGTTCTCGCTCGTTGACCAGACGTTCGAGCGGATTGCCGACGCCATTGTCATGGGCGAGCTGAAACCCGGCGAGCGCATCCGCGAGGCCTATCTGGCGCGCACGCTGGGCGTCAGCCGCGGTGTGCTGCGCGAGGCGATGCAGCGGCTCGAGGGGCGCAAGCTGGTGCTGCGCACGTCGAATATCGGGGTTCACGTCGTGCAATTGTCGCGTCAGGACCTGTTTGAACTGTCCTCGATGCGCGAGGCGCTCGAGGGCATGGCCGCCCGGCTTTGCGCGCTGCATATGTCCGAGGAGGACATCGCCGGCCTGCGCCAGCATCTGGCCGAGCACGAGGACCATTCCGACCTCAAGCAGGGCGACGGCTATTTTCAGGCGGTGGCCGACGACCTGCATTACCGGATCGCGAGGGGCAGCGGCAACGAGCGGTTGCAAACCGCCCTGTGCGACGAATTGTTCTATCAGTTGCGCCTTTATCGCTATCGCTCCAGCGCCATGCCAGGACGCGCGCAGGAGGCCTTGCGCGAACACCACGCCATCGTCGATGCCATCGCCCGGCGCGACGGCGACGCTGCCGAAACGGCAATGCGCACCCATCTGACCAACTCCCGCGCGCACCAGACCTTCGATATCGAGGCGTCGAACGACTGATTACCGGCGCGGCGCGGGCCCGCCAGCACAAGAAGGACCCGTATGCCCGCGTTTGAAGAGAAACTCCCCCGCCCCCTGCTGGCCGAAACGCGCGCCGCGCTGGCCGGGCCGTTCCCGCTGCTGATCGGCGGGCAATGGGTGCCATCGGACACGGGCGCGACGATCACCACGCGCGATCCGGCCACCGGCGCGGTCATTACCGAGGTCGCCGTCGGCGGCGCCGCCGAGATCGACCGCGCTGTGCGGGCGGCGCGGGCCGCGTTCGAGGGGCCATGGTCACGCCTCTCGGGCTTCGAGCGGGGCGACCTGCTGCGCCGTCTGGCCGCGATCCTCGAGGCCAATGCCGCGATGATGGCCGAGGTTGAGGTGCTGGACAACGGCATGCCGCTGGCGCTGGCGCAAATGATCACGCGCAACAACAGCCGCCTGTTCAATTACTATGCCGGCTGGGCCGAGCGGGTCGAGGGCACCACCACCACGCCGCCGCCCCATGTGCGGGCGATGGGCGAGGCGCTGACCTATACGCTGCGCGAGCCGGTTGGCGTGGTCGGCCAGATCGTGCCGTGGAATGTGCCGCTGTCGATGGCCTGCCTGAAACTGGCGCCGGCGCTGGCCGCCGGTTGCACCATCGTGCTCAAGCCCGCCGAGGAAACGCCGCTCTCGGCAGTGCTGCTGGGCCGGATGATCCAGGAGGCCGGCTTCCCCGATGGCGTGGTCAACATTGTCAACGGCGCCGGCGCCACAGCCGGCGCCGCGCTGGTGGCCCACCGCGATGTCGACAAGATCAGCTTTACCGGATCGACCGAGGTGGGCCGGGGCATCGTGCGCGCCGCCGCCGACGACCTGAAAAAAGTGTCGCTGGAGCTGGGCGGCAAGTCGCCCGTCATCGTGTTTGGCGATGCCGATCTGGCGCGGGCGATACCGGGCGTGGCCAACGCCACCTTCTTCCTGCAGGGCCAGAACTGCATGGCCGGCACGCGCATCTTCGTGCACACCAGCATCTATGACCGCCTGCTGGAGGGGCTGGTCGCGCATGTCGGCGCGCTGCGGATGGGCCATGGGCTTGATCCGGCCACAACCGTTGGCCCGCTGATTTCGGCGCGGCAACAGGCGCGGGTGCTCTCCTTCATCGAGGATGGCATCGCCAGGGGGGCCACCCTGCTGGCGGGGGGAAGGGCGCCCGAGGGGGCGGGCCATTTCGTCGAACCCACCATCTTTGCCGATGTCCGCCCCGACATGCGCATCGTGCGCGAGGAGATCTTCGGCCCGGTCATGGCGGTGCAGCGCTTTGGCGACGAGGATATCGATGCCGTGGCGCGCATGGCCAACGACAGCGTGTTCGGCCTGTCGGGCAGCGTGTGGACGCGCGATCTGGCCACGGCACACCGCATGGCGGCACGGGTGCGCACCGGCCATATGTCGGTGAACACCCATGGTGCGGTAGGGCCGAACATCCCCTTTGGCGGCTACAAGCAATCGGGCTGGGGCCGCGAATTCGGCCGCGAGGGGCTGGACCTGTATCTCGAAACCAAGGCGATCACCGTCCAGCTGTAGCGCGGCGGCAAGCCTCTTGCAGAAAGCTGCCCCCACCAGATCGGCCTTGGCTATGCCTGCTTCGGCAATGGCGCGGTCGATGCCCACCGCGCCGATCCCTTTGCGATAAAACAGATCCTCGCCTTTGTCAGCGTTCAGCCAGTCGGTCAGGGCATCTCAATGATATGAGGCACGAAGCGGTCACGGTTTGTCGTGATCCGCCCGCCTTCGCGAATGCCCATGCCAACGCCGGCACCATCCACCAGCCAGGCGCCAATCACCGGGTAATGGCCATCGAACGCGGGGAGATCGAGAAAGGCCTGACAGACTGCCGGTCCGGTATAGTTCCCCCCGGTTTGATCCACGACCTGGCCATTGCGCACAACCGTGACATTCCCGCCCTCGCGGCCCAGAATGGGCTTGCGGACATAACTGCCATTGCCGGGCGCGTCATAACCGGCCCACAGCAGATTGGGATGGTCTGGAAACAGGTTCCATAGCACAGGCAATATTGCCTTGTTGCTCCATATCAGTTTCCAGACAGGCTCCAGCCACAAAGTGTTTGCAGGGTCCTGGGCGATATGGCGGCCAAAGGGTTCGGCGATCAGCCATTCCCAAGGATAGAGCTTGTAGAGCGCGGTGATTGGCTGGGCCGCCATGTCGACAAAGCCACCGTCTGGCCCCGCCTTCCAGCCAATCTCGCGCATGGACAGCCGCTGCGTGGCAAGGCCGGCCTGGGCGGCCAGGTCCATCATATAGGCAGTGGTGAGCGTGTCCTCGCCCACCCGGTCGGGCACATGCGCGAAATGAACCCGCCCGCCAGGCAGGTTTGGTGCGATCGCGCGCCAGCGTTCAATCAATGCCTCGTGTATGGCGTTGAACTGGCCCTTTTCGGGGAACACCTCTTCTTTCCAGAACCATTGGACAACAGAGGCTTCGACCAGTGAGGTTGGCGTATCGCAGTTGAATTCAAACAGCTTGATCCGGCCATCCGCATCGATGCCCAGGTCGAAACGGCCATAGTTCAGTGCCGGTGGTTCGGCTTCCCAGGTGCTCTCGATCAATGGCGCGCACCATTCAGGAATGCCGAATTCACGATAACGCCGGTGCCTGATCACATCCTCGCCGGCGGCCAGAAAAAGGCGGTACAACTCTTCACTTGCCTGCCCGATGCGTTCGGCTTCCTGCCCGTTAAAGGCATAGCATGCATTCTCGGACCAATAAGGCATTCCATCGGCTGTGTGCCACAGGAAGCCCAGACCCTCGACCTTGCCTTGCCAATCGGCGCGCGCTTCGAGCACATGGCGTTGCATCGCGGCTCTTACTCGCCAGCCCCGCCATGGCCGCCGCCTTCGCCCTCGCCGGTGCCGCCAAAGCCACCGCGGGTAATGCCCTGGGCGGGGGCTGCATGGACTTCGCCCGCGAGCGGTGTTTGCGAACCGCCCGATACGTGATCCCCAACCGCCGGGGCTGCCGATTGACCACTCAGATAGCGCCAGCTGCCACCGCCGCCATGTGCGCCCCCGCCAGAAGAGCCTCGAGAGCAATTGGCATCCGCAATGCGCCGGGCATTGGCATCGGTGCAAACCTGCCACTGGCCATCGGGCGAAGGCGAGCAACCGGCCAACATGCCGGCCGAAACCCCCAGCAAGGTTGCCAATGCTCCACGATCTATCGATTTGCGCATGCCATGCCCCTTATGTCGCCTGCGCTTGATAATAAAAATATATAAAAATAAAATGATTATTGTTCAATATCGGCAGCGATACCCATGCGCGGCATCACCCATTCCAGGCAACGGGCGAAAGTCTCGCCCGCTACCAGCCGACCATGACCGATTTGGTTTCGGTGAAGGCCTCCACGCCATGGCGCCCATGTTCGCGGCCAAGGCCGGACTGGCTGAAACCGCCGAAGGGCAGGGCGAATTCCATGCCCGAGCCGTTGACCTTGACCGAACCGGAGCGCAGCTTTTTGGCCAGCGCATGGGCATTGCGCAGATTGGCGGTCCACACATAGGCCGAGAGGCCATAGATACTGTCGTTGGCGCGGGCGGCCAGATCGTCGAGATTATCGTCCGAGAACTTCATGACCGAGAGCACCGGCCCGAAAATCTCCTCGCGCACGATCGCCATGGCCGGGTTGGTGTCGACAAAGATGGTGGGGTTGACGAAGTAGCCCTTGCCCGAGGGGGCATCGCCGCCGGTCAGCAGCGTGGCCCCCTCTTTCCGGCCGGTCTCGATATAGCCCATCACCTTGTCGCGCTGAGGGCCTGAAATCAGCGGCCCCATGGCAACGCCTGCCTGGCAGCCCGGCCCGACGGTCAGCTTTTGCGTAAAGGCGAGCAGCCCTTCGAGGAAGGCGTCGAAGATGGCTTCGTGCAGGAACAGCCGCGAGCCTGCCGCGCAGACCTGTCCGCTGTTGCCGAAAATGCCCATCGCCACGGCCGGGATCGCCTTGGCAAGGTCGCAGTCGGCAAAGACGATGCTGGCCGATTTGCCGCCCAGCTCCAGGCTGACGCGTTTGAGGCTTCCCGCGCTTTGCCGCAGGATGCCCTTGCCGGTCGCGGTCGAGCCGGTAAAGCTGATCTTGTCGACGCCATCGTGGCTTACCAGCGCCGCGCCGGCCTGCGCGCCAAACCCGGTCACCACATTCACCACGCCTGCGGGAAAGCCGGCCTGGGCCGTCAGTTCGGCCAGACGCAGCCCCGACATGGGCGCGAGTTCCGCCGGTTTGAGCACCACGGTACACCCTGCCGCAAGCGCGGCCGACAGTTTCGAGCAGGTGATCGCGAAAGGGGCATTCCACGGCACGATCAGCGCGGCCACGCCCAGCGGTTCATGCGTGGTGTAGCCATGCCAGTTGCCCGGAACCGACATTGGCACCGTCTCGCCCGTCAGGCGGCGCGGCCATCCGGCGTGATAGCGGAGGGAACTGATGGCCGAGGCTACGGCCGCCATGCGCGAGGCGCCATAGGGCATGCCGTTGTCGATGGTCTCGATGGCGGCGATCTCGTCCTGCTCGGCCTCGACCAGATCGGCCAGGCGCAGCAGCAGGCGTTCGCGCGTCGCGGCGGGCATGGCCGACCATTCGGGGGCCTGAAAGGCGGCGCGCGCGGCGCCAACCGCCTGATCGACCTCGCTGGCGCCACCGGCGGCGATGGTGCCGATGGGCGCTTCGGTAGCCGGATCGATGACGGGGATGGTATCGCCCGAACCCTCGCGCCAGGCGCCATCGATGAAATGGCCGCGGTAATGGCTGACGCGGGCGCGCGCCTGGTCAAAAATCGTGCTCATGCGCCTTGCTCCTCTCGTGCCGCGTCCAGAATGAGATCGCTGGCCTTTTCACCGATCATCACCGTGCTCGCGTTGGTGTTGGCCCCTACCATCAGGGGCATGATCGAGGCGTCGGCCACGCGCAGGCCCGCCACGCCGCGCACCCGCAATTGCGGGTCGACCACGGCCTGCGCGCCAATGCCCATCGCGCAGCTGCCCACCGGGTGATGCACCACGCCCGCCAGTTCGGCCTTCATCGCGTCGAGCGCCCCGTCGCTGATGACATGGGCGCCGGGCAGGGTTTCCTCGAGGACATAGCTCGAGATCGGCCCAGCCGCGAAGATGCGCCGCGAGATGGCCAGCCCCTTCTTCAGCACCGCCCAGTCGCGCTCGTCGCTGAGCATGTTGAGGTCGATGCGCGGGGCCGAGCGCGGATCGGCATCGCGCAGAGTCACGCTGCCCCGGCTGGCGGGGCGCAGCAGGCAGATCGAGTTGTAGAAACAGTCGCGCTTGGGCTTGCTGATGCCGGGGAACCAGATGTTGGCATCGACGCGCACCGGGCTCGACATGATCTGCAGGTCCGGGCGGTCCAGTCCCGGCTCGGAGCGCGTGAGGATGCTGGCCGCCGCGATCTGGCTGGCAAAGGGGCCAGAGCGCAGGAAATACCAGCGCAGGAAAGACAGCGCCGCCCGGTCAAAGCGCAGTTGCTGCGCAAAACTGTGCGCGGGCGCGGCGTCGTACTGATGGGCAAGGCGGACATGCTCTTGCAGGTTTTGCCCCACGCCGGGCAGGTCTGCGGCCACGGCGATGCCATGGCGTGCCAGCGCCCCGGCCGGCCCAATGCCCGAAAGCATCAGCAATTGTGGCGAACCATAGGCGCCCGCGCACAGCACGATCTCGCGGCTGGCTCTGGCGACAAGAGACTGGCCATGGCGCTCGAAGGCAACGCCTGTTGCCCGCCGGCCCGAGAGCAGGATGCGGCTGACCTGCGCGTTGGTCAAAATGGTCAGGTTGGGGCGGTTGCGCACTGGCTCGAGATAGGCTTTGGCCCCGCCGCTGCGCTCACCATGCCTGAGCGCGACCTGCACATCGGCGCAGCCCTCGTTGCTGGCGCCGTCATAGTCGGAATTGGCGGCAATGCCCTGCAAGGCGGCCGAGGCGCGCAGTTCCTGCGCCATCAGCCGCGAGGTGTCGACAGGGACAACGCCAATCGGGCCGCCCTTGCCACGCCACCTGTTGCCACCGCTCCAGTGGTCCTCGCTGCGTTTGAAATAGGGCAGCAGGCTTTCGTAATCCCAGCCTGTGCAGCCCAGCGCCGCCCAGCCGTCGAAATCGCCCGGATGGCCGCGAAAATGCACGGTGCCATTGATCGAGGAAGACCCGCCCAGCAGGCGCCCGCGCGGCAGCGGGAACACCTTGCCGCCCAGATGGGGGTGCGGTTCGGAGGCGAATTGCCATGTCAGGGCCGGATTGCGCAGCGCCTGCAGGAAACCCAGCGGCATGCGCACATAGGCGTGATTGGCCTCTCCGCCCGCTTCCAGCAGGGCCACCCGGTTCTTCGGGTCGGCGCTCAGACGGTTGGCGAGCACGCT
>DATMUT010000187.1:0-3910 GCA_035563755.1 Novosphingobium sp. | reverse complement strand
GAGCCGGTGCAGATGCTGCCGCCCCCCGGCTCGGGCGAGAGCGCGCCTGTCTGGGGTCTGGTGCGCTGGGTCGAGGGCAATCTCATCGGGGTGGAGTTCGAGCCGCCCGGGCCGGCCGCATACGAAGCCGCGCCCGAGCCGGTCGTGCCGGTGTTGCCCCGCCGCTAGCTTACCAGTCGCGCGACCAGTCGGGCAGGCTGGCGGTGCGCCCTGCGGCAATGCGGCTCGAGGCAACGCCGACATAGCGCCGCTTGCGCATCCACAGGATCGACCAGTCGCCATTGACCACGCGCCGGGCAATGCGCATCCCTGCGCGGCGATAGGCGGCGCGCACCTGGGCCTCTTGCGTGGCCAGCAGGCCGGCCAGCAGCAGGCTTCCCCCCGGAACGATAGCGCGGGCAAAATCGGGCGCCAGTTCGATCAGCGGGCCGGCCAGGATGTTGGCGATCAGCAGGTCATAGGGGCCGCGTGCCGTCAGCAGCGGGTCGGCCATGCCATCGGCCACCACCATGGCCAGCTGGCCGGGCGCGGCGCCCATGGGCATGCCGTTCAGCTCGGCGTTTTCCTCGACCACGCCCACGCAGGAGGCATCGATGTCGGAGGCGGTGGCCACCGCGCGCGGCCACAGATGCATGCCCGCAAAGGCCAGCAGCCCGGTGCCGGTGCCGATGTCGGCCAGATTGCGCACCACCATGCCCTCGGCCTTCATGAGCGAGAGCATGGCAAGGCAGCTGGCGGTGGTCTCGTGGTGACCGGTGCCAAAGGCGCGGCTGGCCGGCACGCAGAAATTGCGCACGCCGGGCGCATCGCTGGGGGCATGGTCGGGGGTGTGCACATAAAAGCGCCCGGCGTGAATGGGTTTCAGCCCCTCTTGTGAGAGGGTGACCCAGTCGACATCGGGCAGTTGCTCGACGATGAGTTCGGGCTTGGGCAGGTCGGGCGTGGCCTGCGCGAACAGGGCCAGCAGCGCCTTTTTGTCGGCGGCCTTGGGTTTGCGGGGCAGCCAGGCCTCCAGCTGCCAGTCCTCGGGCAGGTTCTTGTCTACCTCGCAGCCCGACAGCACGATCTCGTGGTCCCAGTCGAAGGCGTCCTCATGGGCGAGCAGCACCGCTTCCATCTGG
Source organism: Novosphingobium sp. (assembly GCA_035563755.1). GTDB lineage: Bacteria > Pseudomonadota > Alphaproteobacteria > Sphingomonadales > Sphingomonadaceae > Novosphingobium. The sequence continues at coordinate 2,789 of DATMUT010000187.1, read as the reverse complement.
CGGCGCGGGCCAAAAACGGTGATCTTCCAGCTTTGTTCGGCGGGCTGGGCGGGGGCGTCGTCGTGATCTGTCATGCGCTGCTGATACGGCGCGGGCGCGTCTCTGCCAAGGCCGCCTTGCGGGTGGCGGCCCGTGAGTTGGCGGCTACGCTTGCGCTGCTGCAATAATTGCATGGGCGCCAAGGTCTTCTCAAGCCTTGCACCCTTGGCTGTTTTGGCTAAGGGGGATGCCAGAAGCGGGATGCCTCCCGCATTGCAGCAAGTTCAGGGGATTCGCGAGAGATGGCCCAAACCAACTCCACCCATGGCCGGAAAGCCCGGCCGCTATCGCCGCACCTGCAGATCTGGCGCTGGGGCCCGGCTATGTTCACGTCGATCATGCATCGCGTGTCGGGTAATGGCCTTGCCGTGGTGGGCCTTGGCCTGCTGCTGTGCTGGCTGGGCACGCTGGTGTCGGGCGCCGATGCCTACGCCAAATTCCAGGCACAGGCGTCGAGCTGGTACGGCATGGTCGTGCTGGTCGGCGTGAGCTGGGCCTTCTTCAACCACCTGTGCTCGGGCGTACGCCACTTCATCCTCGACATCGGCGCCGGCTTCGAGGTCAAGAGCAACAACACGTTCTCGATCCTGACCAACGTGCTGGGTGTTGTCTTCACCATCGCCTTCTGGGCGATCATCCTGCTGCGCTGAGGAGCTGATCCCATGGGTAACGGAACTTCCATCGGTCGCGTGCGGGGCCTTGGCTCGTCGCACCACGGCGCGCATCACTGGCTGCTGCAGCGCTTCACCGCAGTTGGCAATCTGGTGCTGACGGCCTGGTTTGCCGTCTCGCTGGTCCTGCTGCCGGACTATTCCTACGGCACGCTGCGCGACTGGTTCGCGCATCCGGTGCCGGCCACGGGCGTGGCGCTGCTCATCGTGTGCACCTTCTGGCACGCGCGCCTGGGCATGCAGATCATGATCGAGGACTATGTCCACGAATCCGGCAGCAAGTTCGCCGCGATGGCGGCACTCAATCTCGTCGTGTTCGGCGCGGTGGCCTTTGGCCTGTTCTGCGTCGCCCGCCTTGCCCTGGGAGCCGCGTAAATGACCGCCGCTTACAAGATCATCGACCACACCTATGACACCGTCGTGGTGGGCGCGGGTGGTTCGGGCCTGCGCGCCACCATGGGTGCGGCCGAAGCCGGCCTGAAGACCGCCTGCATCACCAAGGTGTTCCCCACCCGCAGCCATACCGTGGCGGCACAGGGCGGCATCGCGGCATCGCTGTGCAACAACACGCCCGACCACTGGACCTGGCACATGTACGACACCGTCAAGGGGTCGGACTGGCTGGGCGACCAGGACGCCATCGAATACATGGTGCGCGAGGCGCCTGCCGCGGTGTACGAGCTGGAGCACGCCGGCGTGCCCTTCAGCCGTAACGCTGACGGCACGATCTATCAGCGCCCCTTTGGCGGCCACATGCAGAACATGGGCGAAGGCCCGCCGGTGCAGCGCACCTGCGCCGCCGCCGACCGTACCGGTCACGCCATGCTGCACGCGCTGTACCAGCAGTCGCTGAAGTACGATGCGGACTTCTTCATCGAATATTTCGCCATTGACCTCATCATGGAAAATGGCCCCAACGGTCCGGAATGCCGCGGCGTGATCGCGCTCTGCATGGATGACGGCACGTTGCACCGCTTCCGCTCGAAGGCGGTGGTGCTGGCCACGGGCGGCTATGGCCGTTCGTACTTCACCGCCACCTCGGCCCACACCTGCACCGGCGATGGCGGCGGCATGGTGCTGCGCGCCGGCCTGCCCCTGCAGGACATGGAGTTCGTGCAGTTCCACCCGACCGGCATTTACGGCGCGGGCGTGCTGATCACCGAGGGCGCGCGCGGCGAGGGTGGTTATCTGACCAACTCCGAGGGCGAGCGCTTCATGGAGCGCTATGCCCCTTCGGCCAAGGATCTGGCCTCGCGTGACGTGGTGTCGCGTTCGATGGCGCTGGAAATCCGCGAAGGGCGCGGCGTCGGTCCGCACAAGGACCACATCTACCTGCACCTCGATCACATCGATCCCAAGGTGCTGGGCGAGCGTCTGCCGGGCATCACCGAGAGCGGCAAGATCTTTGCCGGCGTCGACCTGACCCGTCAGCCGCTGCCGGTGGTGCCGACCGTGCACTACAACATGGGCGGTATCCCCTGTAACTACCACGGCGAAGTGGTGACCATCGGCCCCGATGGCAACCCTGACCATGTGGTGCCGGGCCTGTTCGCGGTGGGCGAGGCGGCTTGCGTCTCGGTGCATGGCGCGAACCGTCTGGGTTCGAACTCGCTGATCGACCTTGTCGTGTTTGGCCGCGCAACGGGCCACCGCGTCAAGGAACTGATCAAGCCGGGCGAGGCGCACAAGGAACTGCCCAAGGATTCGGCCGATCTGGCGCTGACCCGTCTGGACCACTTCCGCAACGCCAATGGTGGCAGCTCGACGGCGGAAATCCGCACCGATATGCAGCGCACCATGTCGGGCCACGCGGCCGTGTTCCGCACCGACGAACTGATGGCCGAGGGCAAGGCGAAACTCGCCGACACCTATGCCAAGATGCAGGACGTCAAGATCACCGACCGTTCGCTGATCTGGAACTCGGATCTGGTCGAGACGCTCGAGCTCGACAATCTGATCTCGCAGGCCTCGGTCACGCTGCATGGCGCCCACGCCCGCAAGGAAAGCCGCGGCGCCCACGCGCACGAGGACTTCCCCGATCGCAACGACGCCGAGTGGATGAAGCACACCGTTGGCTGG
>DATMUT010000186.1:0-5394 GCA_035563755.1 Novosphingobium sp. | reverse complement strand
CCCGACAGGGGGGCGTAGATGTCGCTGGCGGCCTTGACCGAATCGATCGTGCCGGCCGTTTCGCCCTTGGTCAGCGCCGCGCCAATGGCCGGCATCTCGACAAAGGTGATGTCGCCCAGCGCGTTCTGCGCATAGTCGGTGATGCCAACGGTCGCGTTCTGACCGTCGATCTCGATCCACTCGTGGTCCTGGGTGTACAGACGGGTCATTGGGCGGCTCCTTTGCGGAAATAGCGGTGGGGAACGAAAGGCAGGGCAACGACGCGGGCCGGCAGGCGGCGCCCGCGCACGTCGATGGAAAGCTGTGTGCCGGGCGCGGCATGGGCGGCATCAACCGTGGCCATGGCGATGGCGTGGCCAAGCGTGGGCGAAAAACCGCCCGAGGTGAGCGTGCCCACAGGCGTTTCGCCGGCCAGCACCCCGGCCAGCACTGGGGCGCCCTCGCGCGCGGCCTGACGGCCTTCGAGGGCAAGGCCCACGCGGCGCTGGGGGGCGCCATCGGCCAGCAGGCCCAGAATGCGCTCGGCAGCGGGGAAGCCACCGCTGGCACGGCGCCGCTTGTTGAGGGCGAAGGCCAGATCGGCAGACACCGGGTCCGTCTCCTCGCTCAGGTCGTGGCCATAGAGCGGCAGGCCGGCCTCGAGGCGCAGGCTGTCGCGCGCGCCAAGGCCGATGGGGCGCACATCGGGGTGAGCGGCCAGCGCATCGGCGAGCGCGGCGGCGTGTTCGGCCGGCACCGAAATCTCGTAGCCATCCTCGCCGGTATAGCCCGAGCGGCTGACGCCCAGTTCGACCTCGCCCCAAAGATAAGGCCCGGCCTGCATGAAGGACAGCTCGGTCACGGGCACGATCTGCGGCATGGCCGGCGCCAAGCCCAGCGAGGCTAGCACCTGCGCCGCCTTTGGCCCCTGCAGGGCCAGCAGCGCATGCTCGTCGCGGTGTGTCAGCGTGATCTCGTCGGGCAGATATTCGCGCAGGTGGCCAATATCCTCCCACTTGGTCGCACCATTGACCACCAGGAAGAAGCCGTGGCGCCAGCGCGTGACCATCAGGTCATCCAGAATGCCGCCCTCTTCGTTCAGCAGCAGCGAATAGCGGATGCGGCCAAGGCCAAGCCCGGCCAGATCCGCCGGCATCAGCGCCTCGAGCGCCGCTTCGGCCGCGCTCTGGTCCTCGCCCTCGGCGCTTACGACCAGTTGGCCCATGTGGCTGACATCGAACAGGCCGGCATTCTCGCGCGTCCAGTTGTGTTCGGCAATGATGCCCTCGTACTGCACCGGCATCCAGTAGCCGGCGAATTCGACCATGCGGCCGCCGCGCGCGCGATGCCATGCATCGAGCGGCAAGGTCATCACCTCGATGGCCTCGTCGTCGCTGCTGTCGGGTTCAATATTGTATGTGTCGCTCACAAATCAGCTTTCCATGCAAGGGTGCACCAGTCGGTGCCCCCTCTGTCACGGAAACCTGAGAGCTTGGCCACAACGGTTGGACCCGCTGTGGTTTACCCCTTCGGCGGCAGGCACGTCGCATAGGCGCGGCCTGCACTTTCCAGAGTGTCGCTATAGACCCGCACGGTCCTGCGGCCTGAGAGATTCCGGGGCGGTTGCTCCTTCGGCGTCCGGCGATGCGTGAAAACACGAATCGCGCGAAACTCTCCCGCACGGGTCAGCGACAGGGCCGCCATCCTATGCCGGCGCGCAAAAGTCAAACGCCTGTCAGTTTTTATACCCGTTTTGGCGCGTCCTGCCGCCTAGACGTTGCTCAGCCCTTCGGGCGCCGAGCCGTAAATGGCGGCATATTGGGCGATGGCAAAGCGGTCGGTCATGCCGGCAATATAATCGGCCACATGGCGCAGGCGCCTGGTGGTGTCTTGCGGACAGCGCCCGGCCCAGCCCTGGCCCATCAGCGCCGGCTCGGCGGCAAAGGCGGCGAACAGGCCCTCGGTCACGGTGCGGGCCTTTTGCGCGGTGGCCAGCTGATCGGGGTGATAATACAGGCGGTCGTACATGAACCGCTTGAGGCGCCGCTCCTCCTCGGCCAGCGCGGGCGAGAAATGGGCGCAAGCCCGCCCGGCCGCGCGCACCTGGTCGACACTGTCCATGCCGGCGGTGCGCGCCCGCGTTTCGGCAATCACATCGTTCACCATTGCGCCAATCTGGCTGCGCACCAGCTCGCGCAATTGCCGTTCGCGCGGGGCGTTGGGCTGGCGGCGCTCGACCGCGCGCCATTGCTCGGCCACGAAGGGCTGCTCCATCAGGTCGTCGAGCGTCAGGAAACCAGCGCGCAGGCCATCGTCGATGTCGTGGTTGTCATAGGCGATGTCGTCGGCAATGGCGGCCACCTGCGCCTCGAGCCCGGACCATTCGCGCAAGGAGAGCGGGAAGGCCGCGTCCAGCTCGGCCAGCGCCCAGTTGGCCGCCCGCCCCCGCCCGCCCAGCGCCTGCGTGCCAAGGCCCACCGGGCCATTGTGCTTGGCCAGCCCCTCGAGCAGCTCCCACGTCAGGTTCAGCCCGTCATGCCCGCAATAGGGGCTTTCGAGCCGCATCAGCACACGCAGGCAATGGGCGTTGTGGTCCCAGCCGCCGTGGTCCTTCAGCGCCTCGTTCAGCGCATCCTCGCCCGAATGGCCAAAGGGCGGATGGCCGATGTCGTGCGCCAGGCACAGCGCCTCGGTCAGATCCTCGTCCAGCCCCAGTTGCCGGGCGATCACACGGCCAATCTGCGCCACCTCGAGGCTATGCGTCAGCCGCACGCGGTAGTGGTCGCCATCAGGCGCGATGAACACCTGCGTCTTGCTGCGCAGGCGGCGAAAGGCGATGGAATGGATGATCCGGTCGCGGTCGCGCTGATAGGCGCTGCGCGGCCCCCGCGCGCCGGCGCCCTCCATGGGGAATTCGCGCCCCCGGCTGTGGGCGGCATCGCAGGCAAGGGCAGAGAGCGGCATCGGCGGTTTTTCCGTTATGTCCGAAAGATATGACCCGCACCACCTAGCCCAGCGCCCGCCACTTGGCCAGAGCCGGCGCGTTTCAGCGTGTCCCCACCTGCCCCGAGAAGCACAGGCCCGCAGCTGTCACGGTCACGCGCACCAGTTCCGGGTCGTCGATGGATTGCAGCGCGATGACCGCCTCGACCGGGTTGCTGGAATGGCCCCGCAGCGCCTCGAGCTTGCGCAATTGCGCCATCGACAGGCGGTCAACCATGTGGTCGGCCATGCAGCGCGCCGTTTCCTCCCGCACGCCATGCGCCTCGAGCGCAGAGGCGATGCGGTGGCGGGCAATCCCCTCGCCGCAGCCCGACAGCATCAGGGCGGCGGCAACAGGGGCGATATACAACAGGCGGCGCATAACAGTCCTTTCACTCTGCGCCGCCAGCCCGGACAGCGCCGCGCCCCTAGTGGGCCAGCGCCTTCACGATTTCCTCCACCATCTTCTTGGCGTCGGCCAGCAGCATCATCGTCTGGTCCATGTAGAACACATCATTATCGACACCTGAATAGCCCACGCCCCCCATGCTGCGCTTGATGAACATGACCGTCTTGGCCTTGTCGACATCGAACACGGGCATGCCATAGATGGGGCTGGACTTGTCGGTCTTGGCGGCCGGGTTGACCACGTCGTTGGCGCCAATGATGAAGGCCACGTCGCACTGGCCGAACTCGGCGTTGATGTCCTCCAGCTCGAACACCTCGTCATAGGGCACGTTGGCCTCGGCCAGCAGGACGTTCATGTGGCCGGGCATGCGGCCTGCCACCGGGTGAATGGCGTAACGCACGTTCACGCCTTCCTTTTTCAGCACATCGCCCATTTCGCGCAGCGCGTGCTGGGCCTGCGCCACAGCCATGCCATAGCCGGGGATGATGATGACGTTCTCGGCCTCTTTCAGCAGGAAGGCGGCATCCTCGGCGCTGCCGCGCTTCCACGGGCGCTGCTCTTTCGGCGCGCCGCCGGCGGCCTCTGGCGCTGCGCCAAAACCGCCGGCAATCACGCTGACAAAGCTGCGGTTCATCGCCTTGCACATGATATAGCTCAGGATCGCGCCCGAGGAGCCGACCAGCGCCCCGGTTATGATCATGGCGGTGTTGTGCAGCGTAAAGCCCATGGCCGCCGCCGCCCAGCCCGAATAGCTGTTCAGCATCGAGACGACCACCGGCATGTCGGCCCCGCCAATGGGGATGATGAGCAGGAAGCCGATGGCAAAAGAGGCCAACACAATGCCCGCGAACAGCGCCGGGGTGTCCATATGAAACAAGCTGACGAGCACCAGAATGGCCGCCAGCGTACCCAGGTTGATCACATGGCGCGCGGGCAGCAGGATGGGCGCGCCGCTCATCTTGCCAGCCAGCTTCAGAAAGGCGATGACCGAGCCGGAAAAGGTGATCGCGCCAATGGCCACGCCAAGCCCCATCTCGATCCGGCTCTGCTTGGCAATGTCGAGGCCGCCGGGCTCGAGAATGCCAAAGGCGGCCGGGTTGAAATAGGCCGCCACGCCCACCAGCACCGCCGCCATGCCAACCAGCGAGTGAAAGGCCGCCACCAGTTGCGGCATGGCCGTCATCTGGATGCGCCGGGCAATGACAAAGCCGATGCCGCCGCCAATGGCGATGGCGCCGATGATCTCGGGCAGGCTGGCGATTTCGTGCGTGACCAGCGTTGTGGCCACGGCAATGCCCATGCCGATCATGCCATAGCGGTTGCCCGCCCGGCTGGTAGCTGGCGAGGACAGGCCCCGCAGCGCCAGAATGAACAGCACGCCCGAGACCAGATAAGCCAGCATCGCCCATGCCGGAGGAGCTGCATGTTCCATCACTTGCGCTCCTTCTTCTTGTACATGGCCAGCATGCGCGCGGTCACGGCAAAGCCGCCAAAGATGTTGACGCTGGCCAGCACCACCGCCCCCAGCCCCAGCCATTTGCCCACCGGCGAACCATGGGCGGCAGCGGCAATCAGCGCGCCCACCACGATCACGCTGGAAATGGCGTTGGTCACGGCCATGAGCGGCGTGTGCAGCGCGGGCGTGACCGACCACACCACGTAATAGCCCACAAAACAGGCCATCACGAAAATCGACAGGATCGAGATAAAGTCCATGTGCCCCTCCCCCTTCAGAGCAAGCGCGGATTGACGATGCGCCCGCCGGCCGTCAGGCGGATGGCATTGCCGATCTCCTCGTCGAGCACGGGTCGCCCGGCCTCCTTGTCCCAGAAGGCGGACAGGAAGTTGTAGAGATTGCGCGCGAACAGCGCCGATGCGTCGGCCGGCAGATGGGCGGGCGTGTTGGCGTGGCCCATGATCTTGACCCCGTGCCGCTCGACGATGGCGTCGGGCACGCTGCCCTCGACATTACCCCCCTGCGCCACGGCCAGGTCGAAGAGGACGCTGCCCGGCTTCATCGTGGC
>DATMUT010000185.1:0-5122 GCA_035563755.1 Novosphingobium sp. | reverse complement strand
ATCGCGCAGAGCATGTCGGGCGGGAGCGGCGCGGGCGCGCACTGAAGTCGCGCTACACAGAGCCAAAATCGCAAGTAAAGGATGCCCCATGCAAGGACGATCCCGCCAAATGGCAGGGTCTGCCCATGCGCGGGGCATTTTTTCGATCCGCAACCGCCTGAAACCGCAGTCTTCGGCTTGGATGCAAAAGGCTCGGATCAATAGAAAACGCGGCGCATATACTGCATCAGCCAATGAAAAATCAGACGGAATAAGGGCGAATGCCTAGTTCCCGTTCAATCAAACGATTTCGGATCGAACGCTACCCCGAAACGGAGCCATCTAAAGATCGTACGGTAGGCAGTATTTGCTAAGGATTAACCGTGGCTAACAGGGGTACTTGTCCATTGAGTAATGCAACCAGCCTGTTCCTTGTGGACAACGACGTCCGGCGGCGCGCGGCAATATCCCATTGCCTCGCGGGGAGCGGTATTCACGTCGAGCCTTTCGAGGATGCGTCCGAGTTGATCAGCCGCTGGCCAAAGTCAGGGCTGCTTCTTGTTCACGACGATTCAAAAGCAATTGGCACACTGCTTTCGCAGATGGGGCGCCTTGGCCAATGGCTGCCAGTCATAGGCTTCGCGCAGGAGCCCAGCACTGGCATGGTCGTGCGCGCGGTGCTTGACGGCGCGATCGACTACATCGCCTGGCCCTTTGCCGGCGAAGAAATCACCAAGGTCGTGCAGGAAGCGGAAGAAAAGGCCGAAGTCTTTGGCAGCGCCAAGCTGCGCGAAGCCCTGGCCCGCAGCCGCGTCGACCGCCTGACCAAGCGCGAGCGCGAAGTGCTGGCCGGCGTCGCAGGCGGCCTTTCCAATCGCATGATTGGCGAAAGGCTGTCGATCAGCCCGCGCACGGTCGAAATCCACCGCGCCAACATGCTGACAAAGATGGGCGCCAACCACACCTCCGAAGCGATCCGCATCGCCATCGAGGCATCGCTGGTCAACTAAGCAGCCGGTCGTCACAGCGCCGGATTGGCAGGCCTTATCAGGCGCCATACCGGCCAGGACCGAATTCGCGCGCCGGGTCGCACCAGGGCGCCAATCCGCCGCCCAATCCGCCGCATAGCGCGGCAACTCCCCCCTGCCTCATCAGTCCGCCATCCGCGCGCGACCCGACCCTTCACGCGCGTGAATGGCAAGAGGCCGCCCTCCCGCACCACAAGCGGGGTGGGAGGGCGGTTTTCATACCCGGCAAAGCCTATCAGGCCTGATTGCAGGCCCCCAGAATCGCTTCGCCCAAAGCATCGAGCGACAGGGTCTTTTCCGCCGCATTGACGGCAATGGCAGCAGCAGGCGCTTCGCCCACAGTGGCGGTAGCCGGGTCCTCGACCATGGTGCGGCAGCCAGCATCGCGCATCAGCTTCAGCCCCTTGGCCCCATCAGCGCCCATGCCCGTCAGCATGGCGCCCACGGCAGGCACGGCAGCGCGCGCCATGGTGCCAAACAGCAACGTTGCCGAAGGCCTGGCGCCATCCACCGGATCGCGCAGCACCATGCGCAGCTTGGGCGGCGCGCCCGGTTCAAAGATGACATGCTTATCGGGGTCGGCGGCCACATGGATCGTGCCGGGCGTCATGGCGGCGCCATCCTTGGCCGCAACGATACGGCACTTCAGCTCGCCCGAAAGGCGGTTGATGAAGGTTTCGACCAGCGCCGGCTCGCTTTGCAGCACGATGACCGTGGGCGGGCATTCGGCGGGGAAATCGCCCAGCATCTGGCTGAGCGCGTCAATGCCGCCCATCGAGGTGGCCAGCGCAACGAAATGCCCGTTCCAGGTAAATTGCACCTCGGCCGCAGCGCGCGACTCGCGCTGCGCCGGCTTGCGGTCGCGCACGTTCGAATTGGCCGCCGCCAGCACGATCTTGCCCAGCTTGCCAACGGTCTTGGCAAATTGCTCGGGCGTGGCCTTGAGCGGCTTGGGGAAGCATTCGACCGCGCCCAGCTCATAGGCCTTGAGCGAGGTTTCGGTACCGCTTTGCGTGAGCGAGGAAAGCATCACAACAGGCAGCGGATTGCTCGACATGATCTCGGCAAGGAACTCGATGCCGCTCATTCCGGGCATTTCCACGTCGAGCGTGACGACATTGGGGCGCAGCTGGGCGATCTGCTCGCGCGCCTCGGCGGCATTGGCCGCCGTACCGATCACGGTCACATTCCTCGACTGCTCCAGCACATCGGAAAACAGCGCGCGCATGGCGGCGGAATCATCGACGACCAGCACTCTCGCATCGTTCATTTTCGGCCCACTTCCCGGTCTGGATCTGAGACTTGCCTGGCGCCTTGCGGCACAGTCCGGCCCGCCACGTTCTAAGACAATTTGGCAAAGACAATGCCAGCCCCGGCCTAGGTACTGGGCCGTAAGATAAGCCTGCAGGGTCAGCGCCCCCCCATGCGCCCCATGGCAGGCGCCGATTCGCCGCCGCGCCGAAAGGCCCGCATTTACCAAAATCGGCTTTGATCGACCGCCAGCCCCCTGCGGCTTTGACAGGCAAGGCGCCGCGCCGCCGCCGCCCCTGCCACAGCGCCACGAAAAAAGTCCGGATCTGACCGATTTACGCGCGTCGCGCCGCCGCCTTGCGCCGCGCAGATGATGCCGCCGCTTTGGCCCGCATCCTAACGTCAATCGCCCAGCTCCGGCCCGCCAGCGCTGATTTCCTAGGGCAATTACGCAGGCCCACGCAAACAGGAATTTGCCTTGCCAATGGTAGGTCACTCCTCAGCCCAGCACGCCGAAAGGCCGCCATGCCGCTTGCAGACACCACGCAAGGCAGGTTCCGCTCAGGGAGACAATAATGCTCAATTGGTTTGAAACGCAGGCTCCCATCCGCTCGAAGTTCCAGGCGTTAACCCTGGCCGTTGCGTGCATGGCGCTGCTGGGCGTTGGCGGCGCTGTACTGATGGCGCTGCAACTTGTGCCCGCATGGGCCGGGATTGGCCTGTCGGTACTCTCGATGGCAATGGCGACGCTAACCGTGTCGCAAGCCGGGCGGCTGATTTCGGGGCCTTATATCGCCACGGTTGGGCGCATCGAAGCCTTGACCCAGGGCGATGTCAGCAGCCCCATCCTGTATAGCGACCACGGCGACTGTGTGGGCCGCATGGCGCGGGCCATGCTGTTCTTCCGCGAGCGGCGGATTGCCGCCGACGCGCAGCGCGCCGCGCAACAGCAGATCGTCGACGCGCTCAGCGCCGGGCTTGGCCAGCTGGCGCAAAACCGGCTCGATGCGCGCATCGACCAGCCCTTCCCGCAGGAATACGAGTCGCTGCGCCACGATTTCAACTCCGCGCTGGCGGCCTTGCAGTCGGTGCTGGCTTCGGTGCGCAACAGCGCGGCCAGCGTGCTGAATGGCGCCACCGAGATTCGCACCGCCAGCGACGACATGGCCCAGCGCAACGAACAGCAGGCCGCAACGCTGGAAGAAACCGCCGCCGCCATGAACGAAGTGACCGAAGGCGTGCGCGAGGCCGCCCGCAGCGCCGGTTCGGTGCAGCGCACCATCGCGGAAACGCACGAACAGGCCAGCGAAGGTGGCATGGTCGTGGGCCGCGCGGTCGAGGCAATGGCCGCCATCGAAGGGTCGGCCGCCGAGATCGGCAACATCATCGGCGTGATCGACGGTATCGCCTTCCAGACCAATCTGCTGGCGCTTAACGCCGGCGTCGAGGCCGCGCGCGCCGGCGATGCGGGCAAGGGTTTTGCCGTGGTCGCCAACGAGGTGCGCGCGCTGGCCCAGCGCAGCGCCGATGCGGCAAAGGACATCAAGGCGCTCATCAACACCTCGGCCGTGCAGGTGGCCGATGGCGTTTCGCTGGTGCGCGAGACCGGCAATCTGCTGGGCAAGATCGTCGAGCGCGTGGGCGACATCGCCGCGCTGGTGAGCGACATTGCCGTCAATTCCGAAGCCCAGGCCAGCAGCCTGGAGCTGGTCAACACCGCCGTTGGCAACATGGACCGGGTGACCCAGCAGAATGCCGCCATGGTCGAGCAGGCCACAGCCGCGGCCCGCAGCCTGGCCGACGAGGCCAATGAATTGTCCTCGCAGGTGTCGCGCTTCGAGGCGAGCGAGGCCGATGCCGCCTTCATGCCCCGCGCCAAGCGCGCCGGCAGCGCCGGCCCCCGCAGCACCGCCCCGCGCGCCGAACAGCGCGATGGGGCCTTCGCCAGCGCCAATGTGCGCGCCTTCAACCGCCCGGCCGCGCCGCGTGGCGGGGCAGTCCCCCCCCCGGTCGCGGGCAATCTGGCGCTCAAGCCCGACGCCCAGCCGCAGGACGACTGGTCCGAGTTCTGATCCACAGCGTCCGTCAAACGTGCAGTTATAAAAGAGGATTTGCTCCATGCGCACCATCCAACTGCCGGCACGCTGCGACCGTGCCGCCACCGAGGCGCTGCTGCCTGAATTTCTGGCGGCGCAGGGCGGCGGCGTGCTGTCGATCGATGCCAGCGAAACGCGCCAGATCGGCCAGGGCATGCTGCAACTGCTGGTCAGCGCCCGCCGCTCGGGTGACGGCGCGCATATCACCCCCTCGGCAGCGCTGATCGAAACGGCGCGCCTGACCGGGCTGGGCAACATCCTGTTCGATGGGAGCGAGGCATGACGCCTGAAGAAATCCAGGGCATTTTCTTCGTCGAGTGCGAGGAATCGCTGGCAGCGGCCGAAGCGGGCCTGGCGGCCTGCAAGGCCGGCACGCAGGATGCCGACACGATCAACGCCGTGTTTCGCGGCGTCCACTCGATCAAGGGCGGCGCGGGCGCTTTCGGCTTTGGCGCGCTGCAGGCCTATACCCACACCTTCGAGACGCTGCTCTCGGACGTGCGCGAAAATCTGGTGCCGATCACGCCCGCGCTGGTCGACCTGCTGCTGCGCGCGCTCGATGTGCTGGCCGACCATGTGACGGCTGCGCGCGAAGGCGGCGCCCCGCCCGAGGATGCCGCCCTGATCCGCGAGATGGAAGGCGCGATGGCCAATGCCCCCGCCGCCCACGCCGCGCCCGAGCCGGCTGCCCCCGCCCCCAGCCCGGCCCCGGCCCCTGCCCCTGCCGCCGGCGCGCAGGACGACGAGGACGAGCTGACCAGCGACTTC
>DATMUT010000184.1:0-14802 GCA_035563755.1 Novosphingobium sp. | reverse complement strand
CGTGGTCGCGCCCACCGAGAAGCCGCCATAGACCTTGTCCATGTAGATCGCCCCGCCGCCAAAGGTCAGCTTGGGCGTCACCTTGTAGTTGGTGAAAAGCGTCAGGCTGTTGCGCGGCGTGTTGGGGAACGGCTTGCCGTTGCTGGCGGCCGCCACATAGCTGGTCACGCCATTGACCGTGACCGAAGTAAGGCCGCCGTTGGTCACCTTGGAGGGCATGAAGGCATAGCCGCCAAACACGTTCCACTGCGGGGTGATGTTGCCGCTCACGCTCAACTCGACGCCGCGCACGCGCTTGGTGCCGATGAAGGTGGGCAGGCTGGTGACAGGGTCGGTGATGCGCGCATTGGTGGTGCGGGTCTGGAACACGTCAAAGGTGACGGCCAGATTGTCGTTGAAGAAGTTCCACTTGGTGCCCACCTCATAAGAGGTGGTGCGCTGCGGCTTGAGCGTGGCCGGATCGATGGTCGCAGAGGCAACCGCATTGTCCTCGGAGCCCTGGCCAAGGAACGTGCCCGGCCCGACCGCCGAGGTGGCCGTCGAGATGTAGAGCGTGCCGTTTGCGGCCGGCTTGTAAAGCAGCGCCGCCTGATACGAGAACAGGTCGTCCTGGCGCCGCTGCCACGTGCGGGTGCCCACGTAAGGCGAGGCCAGCGCGGCGCTCGCATGGGTCAGGTAATGGTCGTAACGCCCGCCCAGGTTGATCTTCCACCGCTCGCCAATGCTGATGGTGTCGAACAGCGAAATGGCGAAGGTCGAGTTGTTGGCAATCGTCTGCGAATTGGCGGGGCCCTTCACCAGCGTGCCGGCCCAGCTGTCGTTGTAGTTGGGGTTGGCCAGGCTGGTGCAGTTGGAATTGGTGCCCGACGTGGCGGTCAGGCAGGTGCCGGCCGTGGGCATGGCGGTGCCGGCAGTGGTGTTGAAATACGAGCCATAGACGGTCTTCTGCCAGCTGTATTCGGCAGCAGCGGCAAAGCTGTGCTTGAGCGCGCCGGTGGCAAACTTGCCCGACAGGTCGATCTGGTCGACCATGCCGTCCTGCGTGCTGTAGCGGGTGTTGGCCCGGCGCGAGACGGTGCCATAGCTGGCCACGTTGCCCTTGGAGTCATCGGGCTGGGTGACGACATATTCCTGCGTGGTGCGCGAATAGCGCGCGGTGTTGCGCAGCTTCAGGCCGTTTTCGAAATTGTGCTCGAAGCGGGCGGTGAAATCATCGGTATTGGTGGTGCGGAAATCGCGGCTCGCCAGGCCATAGAACGCCCCGCGCGAACGCACGGTGGTGCCGGCAGGCGCGGTCTCGGCATTGGCCGAGTTCTGGTTTGCCAGCGTGCTGTAATAGGGAATGCCGCTGTCGGGCAGTTCGTTGGAATGCAGGTGATACCAGTCGAACTGCAGGCTGGTCGGCCCGTTCAGCCCGAACTTGATCGAGGGCGCAATGCCCCAGCGGCGCTGCCAGATGGCATCACGCCCGGCAATGCCCTGATCGTGATACATGGCGTTGATGCGCACGCCAACGAAATCGGACAGCGGCTGGTTGATGTCGATGGTGGCGCGCTTGTAATCGGCATTGCCAAGGCTGCCCTCGGCACGGACAAAGCGGCGCTTCTCGGGGCCCTTCGAGACGATATTGATCGAACCGCCAGCGTTGCCCGAACCGTTGGTCACGCTGTCCGAGCCCTTGGTAATCTCGATCGCCTCGACATCGAAGGTTTCGCGCGTCTGGGCGGCCAGATCGCGCACGCCGTCAAGATAGGTCGAGGCCGAAGCATCGGCGCCGCGGATGAACGGACGGTCGCCCAGCGGGTTGCCGCCTTCGCCCGCGCCCAGCGTGATGCCCGGCACAGTGCGCAGCGCCTCGGCCAGCGTCGAGGAATTGGTGTCTTCGATGAGCTGGCGCGAGACGACCGCGATCGAGCGCGGCGTGTCCACCAGATCGGCGGTCGCCTTGGCCGAGGAGAGACGCTCGGTCTTGTAGCCCCCCTCATCGATCGCGGTGTCGGTCACGGTCACGCCGCCCAGATTGGCGGGCGCCTGGCTGGTGCGGGCATCGTCATCCGAACCTTTGGCCGGCACGGTTTGCGCCATGGCCGGAAACACCGGCGAAAACAGGCCAAGGCAGCCGATGGCCAGCGTGCTGGCCCCCTGAGCCAGCGTGCGGGGAGTGGTGGAGATCATGTGCCCTCTTTATGCGATTAATTCTCAATAACCGCGCTATTGCAATTCAGTCGCAATAGGTCAAGCACCTTGCGCATCCCGATCACGCTTTTCCCGCAAGCGCCAAGGCGAAGCCCTCCCGGCACGGCCAGACGCCTTCGCACTGCGAACAAACGCGACACGTGAAAACGCATAATGCAATGGAGAATGAGAATTTTAACGAAGGCTGCATAGTGAGGCCCGGCCCCCACATGCGAGATACCGCGCGCCATGTTCCAACTCTGGTATTGCCTCAGTCAGCAGAACGATCACACTCTGGCGCTTCTTGCCGGACTTATATGTGTGGTGGGGATGATGGGCGCCGTCCTGCTGTTGCGGCAGGCACGCGACGCGGGGGATCAGGGCAGCGCCATCTGGGTTGCGCTGGCAGGGCTGGTCACGGGCTTTTGCATCTGGGCCACCCATTTCGTGGCCATGCTGGGCTATTTGCCGGGCATGACGGTGGGCTACCGGCTCGCGCCCTCGATTGCCTCGCTGGTGCTGGCGGCAATGGCCACCTGGGCTGGCTTTGCCGAAGCCCTGCGCGCAGGGCGCCGCCGCCCGGGCCAGCGCCGCGCCGGCCTGATGCCCGCAGCCCTGGTGGTGGGCGCCGGCATCGCGGGCATGCACTACATCGGCATGGCCTCGCTCAACGTGCCGGCGGTGTTCGTGTGGAACTGGCCTGTCGTGGCGGCATCAATCGCGCTGAGCACTGTGCCGGTCTGCCCCGCGCTCGACCAGATCTTCCGCTCGAATGCACCCTTCAGTCACCTCAAGGCCGCCGTACTGCTGAGCACGGCTGTAGTGCTCATGCATTTTTCGGGCATGGGCGCCTTTCATCTTGTTCCCAGCCGAAATGCCACGCTCGACGGGCTGACGCTCACGCCCAACACGATGGCCGCGACCATTGCCACGATGGCGCTGGTGGTGATGGCCAACTGCATTCTGGCCTCGGTCCTGTCACGCCGCAGCCGGGCCGCAGTCGAGGCCGGCGAGCGCAATTTCGCCCTGCTAGCCAAGGGCATTTCCGACTGCGCGATCTACATGCTCACCCTTGATGGCCACGTCGCCAGCTGGAACGCCGGCGCCGCGCGGTTGAAGGGCTACACCGAGCAGGAAGTGCTGGGCCAGCACCTGGCCCTGTTCTACACCGAAGAGGACCGCAGCCGCGGCACCCCCCGCAAGGCGCTGGCCCTGGCGGCCGAGCGCGGCAAGTTCACCGGCGAAGGCTGGCGCTGCCGCAAGGGGGGCGAGGCTTTCTGGGCGCATGTGGTGATCGAGAAAGTCTACGCGCCAGATGGCCAGCCCATCGGCTTTGCCAAGATCACCCGCGACATGACCCGCCTGAAACAGGATCAGGACAATCTCGCCCGTGTAACAGCGCAGTTCGATACCGCGCTGGCCTATATGCACCAGGGCCTGTGCCTGCTCGATGCCGACCGGCAGTTGGTGCTGCACAACCGCCGCTTTCGCGAACTGTGGCAACTGGGCGAAGCGGACCTGCTGGTGGGCACCAGCATCGACCAGGTCATCAAGAAAAGCCTCGAGGCCCGCCTGCCGGGCGCCAGCGACGTTCCGGACATGGTCACCCTGCTGCACGATTCCATCACCAACGCCGAGGGCACCTCGCGCACCGGGGCCTTCGATGAAGGGCTGGTGCTCTCGATTGCCAGCCATGCGCTGCCCGACGGCGGGCTGGTGGCCACCTTCGAGGATATTACCGAACGCCGCCGCTCCGAGGCGCGTCTGGCCTATCTGGTCAACCATGATGCGCTGACCGACCTGCCCAACCGGGCCAGCTTTACCGATTGGGCCGGTCACGAGATGGCTCGCGCGCGGCAGAACGGCCATCCCTTTGCCATGGTCGCCTTCAACCTGTCGGGGTTTCGCCAGGTGAATGACCAGCGCGGCCAGGCGGTGGGTGATGCCACCATCGTCGAACTGGCCCGCCGGCTGGGCTGGGCAATGACCGAGGGCGAGATGGTGGCCCGCCTGGCTGGCGACGAATTTGTCGCGGGCCGCGCCATTCACAACGAACACGACCTCTACGCCTTTATCGCCCGGCTGAGCGCCGTGTTTGAAAAGCCATTTGGCCAGTCAACCGATCCTCTCCTGCTGACCGCCAATTTCGGCGTTGCCGTTGCCCCCCAGGATGCCGACACGGCCGAAGCACTGCTCAATAACGCTGATCTGGCAACACAGCGGGCGCGCAACTGGCCCGGCGGCAACCTGTCGTACTACGAGGCAGGGATGGACCAGGCAGCGCGCGAACGCCGCCAGATCGCGTCCGACCTGCGCATGGCCATTGCGCGCGACGAGTTCCATGTCCTCTACCAGCCGCAGCACCGCGTCGCCACTGGCGAGCTCAAGGGCTATGAGGCGCTGATCCGCTGGAAACACGGTCAGCGCGGCCTTGTCTCGCCGGCCGATTTCATCCCCGTGGCCGAGGAAACCGGCGAGATCATCGCCATAGGCCAATGGGTGCTGCGCCGCGCCTGCAACGATGCGGCCAGCTGGGGCAACGACCTGACCGTGGCGGTCAACCTGTCGCCTGTGCAGTTGATGCAGCCCGACCTTGTGCAGGTCATCCTGCAGGTTCTGCTCGACAGCGGCCTACCCGCCAGCCGCCTCGAGCTCGAGATTACCGAGACCGCGATCATCGACGACAAGGCCCGCGCGCTGCATGTGCTGCGCCAGATCAAGGCGCTGGGCATCGGCATTGCGATGGATGATTTCGGAACCGGCTACTCCTCGCTCGATTCCCTGCAGTCCTTTCCCTTCGACAAGATCAAGATCGACAAGTCGTTCCTCATCGAGTCTGATCGCAGCCCGCAGGCGGTGATGATCATCCGTTCGGTGGCAGCGCTTGGCCGCAGCCTTGGCATTCCGGTGCTGGCCGAAGGGGTGGAGACACAGGAGCAGCTTGCCCTGCTGGCACGCGAAGGCTGCAGCGAGGCTCAGGGCTACTTGTTCGGGCGGCCTAGCGCCCTGCCCGCGCCAAGCAAGAATGCGGCCTGAGCCGGCTCGCCGGCGCCGCGTCTGGCAAGCGGGCTAAGGCAGCAGGTTACGCATCGGGCGCGCCATCAGGTCGAACAGGCTGGATCACGCCGCAGCACCTGTCCGACCCGACGAAAAAGCTCAGACCTGCGCCACATGGTCGGCCCAGCTGGGGCGCTGCATCTGAAACAGGTCGGTGCTGCGCGTGTACCATCCCGCGCCGTGCATGCGCGCCACCAGCTTCATGGCCAGCGTGTCGACATGCAGTTTCTGCGCATCCACAAACTGATCCTGAATGTGGAACCGCAGCACCTGCCCCAGCACGATGGTCGAGAGGCCAACGTCGGTGCGCGTGTGCAACCGGCACTCCATGCTGACAGGGGCGGTGGCGATGCGCGGCGGGGCGATCAGGCTGGAAGGCGCGGTTTCAAGGCCGGCCAGCGCAATCTCGTCCTCGCCGGCGGGCGCGTCGATGCAGGTCAGGTTCATTGCCGGCGCATCGCTCTCACTCACCAGATTGACGACGAATTCGCCGGTCTCGATGATGTTGGCGGCGCTGTCCTTGTAGGTGCCGTCGGGCCGGCGCATCAGGCCGATGGCGACGAGCGGCGGCTCGGCGCTCATCATCGCGAAGAAGCTGTAGGGCGCGGCGTTGCGCAGGCCCGCACCCGACTGGCTGGTGATCCAGGCAATCGGGCGCGGCGTGATCGAGGCGGCCATCAGCTTGTAGCGGTCAGGCGCCGCCATTGTGGCAAAATCAAATTCCATGCCGCTTATTCTCCGATCCGGGCGACGGGCTTTTTGGCCGACACGTCCACGTTCAGGCGGAACACGTCGGGGCGTGCATAATGCCCTGCCACGTCGAAGTCATATTTGCCACGGATCACCTCGGCCGGGTCGATCTGCGCATACAGGATCGTTTCGCCAGCATAATCGGGCCCGGCCAGCACATTGCCCAGCGGATCGACGATCATCGAGCCGCCGCGCATCAGGACCAGCTCGGGATCATCGCCCAGCGCGCAGTCGTAGTCGGCCGGGTAAGCGCCGCGCGTGATATGCTGGCAGGCCGACAGCACGAAGCAGCGCCCCTCGAGCGCGACGTGGCGCATGGTGCTGGCCCAGCCATCGCGGTCGTCGGCGGTGGGGGCGCAATACAGGGTGACGCCCTGATCATACATCGCCATGCGCAGCATAGGCATGTAGTTTTCCCAGCAGATCACCGCGCCGATCTTGCCCAGCGGCGTGTCGATCACCGGCATGGTCGAGCCATCGCCAAAGCCCCAGATCAGCCGCTCGGCGCCCGTGGGCATCAGCTTGCGGTGCTTGGCAATCAGGCCCTTCTCGCCATCGAAGAACAGGGCGGTGCAATAGACGGTGGCGCCGTCACGCTCGATCACGCCCATCACCACGAAGGCGCCGGTTGCGGCCGTCGCCTCGGCGATGGTGGCGACTTCCGGCCCGTCGAGGTCGATGGCGGCCGCGTGATAGGCGCGGAAATCCTCGCGGCCCTGGGGCTTGCGCATGCCGACCGGCGTGCCGAAGGATGCGCCCTTGGGATAGCCGCCCAGAAACGCCTCGGGAAAGACGATGATCTTGGCGCCCTTGGCCGCGGCCTGCGCGATCAGATCGGCGGCCTTGGCGGCGGCCCCTTGCGAGTCGGTGGGCAGGGAGGCGGCCTGAACGACGGCGGCGGTGAAGGGCTGGGTCATGTTTTTCCTTGGCTTTGCAGGAAGGGCATCGGGGAGAGTCGGCATCAATTTACTTGCATTTGACACTTTCGCCAAGATATTTTAGGTCTATAGTATCTAGCGACGCAACCGCCCCGTCCCCCATCAGGAGACCGCCATGGCCAGCACTTACGACCAGTACCGCGAAGAGATCATCGGCCGCGCCAATGTGGCCGACACGCCCGAGCTGGTGGCCTATTACCAAAGGCTGCAAACGCTGGGCACGGGCGCGCTGTGGACCGTGGCCAACAAGATCGAGCCATGGGAACCGGCCTCGACCTCGGTGCCCTATATCTGGCGCTACAAGGACCTGCGCGAGGATGTGCTGCGCTCGCTCGAACTGGTCACGCCCGAACAGGCGGGGCGCCGCGTGGTCTATCTGGAAAACCCCGGACGCGCCGATGTCGTGGCGGCGGTGGGCTGGCTCTATTCAGGCCTGCAGGTGATGGGGCCGGGCGAATGCGCCTCCAGCCACCGCCATTCGGCCTCGGCGCTGCGCTTCATCATGGAGGGGTCGGGCGCCTTCACCAATGTCGACGGGCACAAGATGACGCTGGGCCGCAACGATTTCGTGCTGACGCCCAACGGCACCTGGCACGAACATGGCGTGGCCGAGGACGGCACCGTCTGCATCTGGCAGGATGGTCTCGACATCCCGATGATGAATGCGCTCGACGCCAATTTCTATGAAGTTCACCCCGAGCTGCAGCAGGCGATCTCGTTCCCGGTGAACGATTCGCTCGGCATGTGGGCAGGTTCCGCGCTGCGCCCGGCGGGCGTGCAATGGGCCAAGCCCTATTCGCCGCTGCTGAAATACGAATGGGGCCCTACCTATGAGGCGCTGCTGCGTTACGCCAGCGTGTCGGAGGGCTCGCCCTATGACGGCTTGCTGATGGAATATGTGAACCCGCATACGGGCGGGCCGGTGATGCCCACCATCGGCGCCTCGATGCAGATGCTGCGCGCCGGGCAGCACACCAAGGCGCACCGCCACACCGGCAGCTTCGTCTACCAATGCGCTAAGGGCCAGGGCTATTCGGTCATCAACGGCCAGCGTTTCGACTGGCAGGAGCGCGACATCTTCGTCGTGCCCAGCTGGGTCTGGCACGAGCACGTCAACCTGTCCGACAGCGAGGACGCCTGCCTGTTCACCTTCAACGACCTGCCGGTCATGCGCTCGCTCGGCCTCTACCGCGAGGAAGCCTTTGGCGAG
Organism: Novosphingobium sp.; assembly: GCA_035563755.1. GTDB lineage: Bacteria > Pseudomonadota > Alphaproteobacteria > Sphingomonadales > Sphingomonadaceae > Novosphingobium. Next base: position 6,672 of record DATMUT010000184.1, on the reverse strand, counting down.
AACGGCGGCCACCAACCGATCATCGCCTAACCCCCCTTCGTCTTCAGTCTGCCTTTTTTCCGAACTCGAGGAAACATCCATGCGTCTCGTTACCTACCGTTCCCATGTCGAGGCCGAAGCGCGCCTTGGCGCTCTGGTTGGCAATCTGGTCGTCGATCTGGCCCTGCTGGGCGAAGAGGCGGGCGTGCCCCTGCCCTCGACCATGCTCGAGTTCATTGATCTGGGCCCTCAGGCGGTCACCATCGCAAACGCGCTGATCGAGCAGGCCGATGGGCTGTTCCCGATCGGCAGCGCAGTGCCGGCGGCCAACGTCAAGCTGCTGGCGCCGATCCCGCGCCCGCGCAAGAACATCTTCGGCATCGGCCTCAACTACACCGAGCACGTTGCCGAAAGCGCCAAGTCGCTCGACACCTCGGCCGAACTGCCGCGCCAGCCGGTGATCTTCTCGAAGCCGCCCACATCCGTGATCGGCCCGGATGACGCCATCGTCCATAACGCCAAGATCACCCAGCAGCTCGACTGGGAAGTCGAACTGGCCGCCATCATCGGCACCCGCGCCAAGGGCGTCGCCCGCGAGGACGCGCTGAACTACGTCTTCGGATATACGGTCTGCATCGACATGAGCGCGCGCGACTGTCGCCGCGCCGGCCAGTGGATCTATTCCAAGGGCCAGGACACCTTCGCCCCGATGGGCCCCTGCGTCGTCACCGCCGACGAGATTCCCGATCCGCAAACGCTCGACCTGTGGCTGACGGTGAACGGCGTGGAAAAGCAGCGCAGCAACACCGCCTACATGCTGTTCAAGGTCGATGAACTGGTCGCCGACATCAGCCAGGGCATCACGCTCGAGCCGGGCGACATCATCGCCACCGGCACCCCCGCGGGCGTTGGCGCCGGCATGGACCCGCAGGAGTGGGTGTGGCCGGGCGACACCATCGTCGCCACCGTCGAAGGCATCGGCACGCTGCGCCATCCGGTGGTGGCGGGCTGAACCTCACCAACAGTTCCACCTGCACCTGAAAGGGGGTCTCGCACCGCGCGAGGCCCCCATTTTTTGCGCAGCATAAAGGCGAAGGGCATCGCCCCTCGCCTCGACAGATCCCTACCCCACGACAACCTCGGCCAGCATGGCGGCGCGCACGGCCTCGGGCCAGGGGCGCGATTTCTGCGCGTCCAGATCCATGCACACCAGCACCACATCGGCGCGCAGCCGGTCACGCCCCTCGCCGCTGAACAGCACGGTGATCGCGCAGCTGCTGCGCCCCACCTCGCGCACGGCGATGGTGATGGTCAGCTCATCGCCCAGCTCGCTCGGCGAAAGGAACTGCACCTCCAGCTTGACGGTGGGCGTGCCAATGCGGTCCACCAGATGCAGTTTGCGGAAATCGGCCCCCAGATCGGCCGCGAACCAGTCCTCGACCGCGCCGTTGAGCATCTCGAAATAGCGCGGATAAAAGACGATGCCGGCCGGGTCGACATCGGCAAAGCGCACCTTGGCGGTGGTGGAAAACGGCATGGCCAGTCGGTCCTATGAAAGAGTGGATTTGAGTTCGCCCAGCAGTTCGGCAAGGCGGGCCTTGTTGGCCTCGGGCATGTCGGCCAGCGCGCCCAGCACCCAGCCGCGATGCGCCACGGCCATCTCGGTAAAATGCGTTTGACCGGCCGGCGTGAGCGACACGATGGCCGAGCGCCCGTCGGCAGGGTCGGCCCGCGAGACAACGAGGCCCTGATCCTGCAACTGCCGCACGATCGAGGTGACATTGCCGTTCGACACCAGCAAGGCGCGCGACAATTCGCTCATCGACAGGCCGCCCTCGCCATGTTCGCGCGCCCGGTCGAGCGCGGCCATCACGTCGAAGCGCGGCAAGGTGGTGTCGAACTGGTCCTGAAAATTGCGGCGCAGGCTTTTCTCGATGATCTTGGCGCAGCCCAGCAGGCGTATCCACAAGCGCAGATCCACCCCGCCGCTGGCACCTTTCGCATCGGGCGCCTGTGCGTCTTCAACCATCGAAACCATCTCCTGCGCCATAAAACCCTGCGCTTTGCCGCAGCAGAGCATGCGGTTGGCCAGCCTTTGGCCAACCGCACCTCGCTCTAGGCACAGGCAGCAAGCGGTTGCAAGAGCAAGCAGTGCGCGCGGCGCACTTGCCCTCAGGCCCTGCCCAGTTCCAGCGACTTGGCGGCGCTGCGCAGCGCCTGTTGCTGGCCCAGCACATATGGCGCGGCCACGGGCTGTTCGCCATGTCCAGCCTGCGCCGCAGCGCGCAAAAGCCACGCCGGGTCGGCCAGTTGCGGCCGGCCCAAAGCCACCAGATCGGCGCGGCCTGCCGTCAGGATCGAATTGACCTGATCGGCATCGGTAATGTTGCCCACGGCAATGGTGGGCACCTGCGCCTCGTTGCGGATCTGGTCGGCAAAGGGGGTCTGGAACATGCGGCCATAGACCGGGCGCGCTTTGGGCGCCGTCTCGCCGGCAGAGACGTCGATGATATCAACGCCAATCGCCTTCAAGCGCCGCGCGATCTCGACCGCCTCGGCCGGGGTGATGCCTGCCTCGCCCACCCAGTCGTTGGCCGACAGGCGCACCGCCATCGGCTTGCCCTGCGGCCATGCGGCGCGCACGGCGGCAATGACCGACAGCGGGAAGGCCAGACGATTGTCGAGGCTGCCGCCAAAACCATCCTCGCGCCGGTTCATCACCGGGGTGATGAAGCTGGAGAGCAGGTAGCCATGGCCGGCCTGCACCTCGATCATGTCGAAGCCGGCGGCGGCAGCGCGGCGCGTGGCCGCCACGAAATCGTCGCGCAGGCGCGCCATGTCGGCTTCGGTAGCGGCCGCCGGCACGGTGCCGTCCTCGCGCCAGGCTTGCGCGCTGGCCGAGAGGATAGGCCATGGATCGGCCAGCGGCACGTCATAGCCGGCATCGGGCGTGGCGCAGGCAGCGCGCGCGCCAGCATGGCCGATCTGGGCGCAGGTGCGCGCCGCCGTGTGCTTGTGAGCGAACTCGTTGATGGCGCGCCAGCGGTCGATCTGGCCATCCTCCCACAGGCCCGGGCAAGTGGGCGTCGCGCGGCCCTCGGGCGAGACGGCCAGCATCTCGGTCATCACCAGCCCCGCCCCGCCCAGCGCGCGGGCGCCGTAATGGACGGTGTGGAAGTCGTTGGCCCAGCCATCAGCATCGGCGCTATAGGTCAGCATCGGCGGCACGACCACGCGGTTGACCAGCGTCATCTCGCGCAGGGCAAAGGGCGTGAACATCGGCTGCACCGGCGTATTGCGCCCCTCGTTGCCCTGCCAGAACCAGCGCTCCAGGCTCTCGAGCCAGGGCTTGTCACGCAAGCGCAGGTTCTCGTGGCTGACCCGCTGCGAGCGGGTCATCAGCGAATAGGCGAATTGCGGCAGGTCGAATCCGATGTAGCGGTCGAGCGTCTCGAACCAGTCGGTCGAGTTGCGGGCGCTGTTCTGGATTTTCAGCACCTCGACATGGCGCTCGGCCTCGTATTCAGCCAGCGCCGAGGGCAGGTCGAGCTGCGCGCGGCTGAGCACCTGCGCCAGCTTGATCGCATCCTCGAGCGCCAGCTTGGTGCCCGAACCGATCGAGAAATGCGCCGTATGGGCCGCATCGCCCAGCAGCACGACATTGTCGAACGACCAGCGGTTGCACAGCACCCGGCGGAAATTGATCCAGGCAGCCGATCCGCGCAGATGCGCCGCATTGGTGATCAGCGCATGGCCGTCCAGATGGCGGGCGAACAGCTTCTCGCAAAAGGCGATGCTCTCGGCCTGCTCCATCCGGTCGAGGCCGAGGCCTTCCCACGTCTCGGGCGAGCATTCGACGATGAAGGTCGAGTGGGTCGCGTCGAAGCGATAGGCATGCGCCCAGACCCAGCCATGCTCGGTCTGCTCGAACAGGAAGGCGAAGGCGTCGAACAGCTTGGTCGTGCCCAGCCAGCAGAACTTGTTGCGGCGGGTCTGGATGTCGATGCCGAATTTTTCGGCGTTCTGCGTGCGAATCTGGCTGTTGATGCCATCGGCCGCGACGATCAGATCATAGTCGGCATAGGCCGACAGGTCGGTGTCGAACTCGGTCTCGAAATGGATGTTGACGCCCAGTTCGAGCGCGCGATCGGTCAGGATCTGGAGCAGCCGCTTGCGCCCGATGCCGATGAAGCCATGGCCCGAGGATGTGATCGACCGCTCCCCCACCGCCACTTCGATATCGTCCCAATGAGCGAAATTGTCGGCGATGATGGCCGCGCTCACCGGATCGTTGGCGGTCAGATTGGTCACCGTCTGGTCGGAGAACACCACGCCCCAGCCAAATGTGTCGCCCGAACGATTGCGCTCGAACACGTCGATCTGGTGCGAGGGGTCGCGCAGTTTCATCGAAATCGCGAAATACAGGCCGGCAGGGCCACCACCAAGACAGGCAACACGCATGAGCAAACCTCCTATTTGCTTTAGACCTAAAGCATATTGGTTGCACATGCAAGTTACTTGTCATCAGCCACCCCAAGGCAGGCCGCAGCCCGACCTAGTCCAGATTGTCGTGCAAACGCCCCAGCAGATCGAGCAACTGGGCAAACTCGCCCGCCGAAATCCCGCGAATGATCTTTTGATAGATGGGCGAAGTGGCAGCACGCGCGGCCGCCAGTTTCTCGCGTCCCAAAGCGGTCAGCATCAGTTCGGTCACGCGCCCGTCAGTCTCGCTTGGCCGGGTGTCGATCAGGCCCGACTTGCTCATCCGCTCGACGATTCGCATCATGGTCGAAATGTTGATGACCGCCGACTTGGCCACCTGCGCGATGGGCTGCGGCTCGCTCTCGCCCAGGATCATCAGCACGCGCCAGGTGGGAACATCGATGCCAATCGGGCGCAGCAGCGAGTCGATCACCACATTGTACCGGCTCGCCGCGCGGTTCAGCAGATAGAACGGATAGGCATCGACCCGGAACATATCCGAGCCGGGGTCGCCAAACTGCCGTAAATCCTCGCTCATTTGCGACTCCTGATACGCTTGTGCCGGTCATGCTGCGATTTTACTTGCGCATGCAAGTTAATCCGATACCTTCCCGCTACATCCTCTGTGGGAGCCGATATGTCCACTGCCAACACGCTCACGCTTCTTGCCAGCTCGCTCGCCACAGGCGCGGTGCGGGTCGTCGACCTCACGCAAACCCTGTCGGAAGACACGCCCCTGCTGGTCCTGCCCGAGCCGTTTGGTCAGACCGCCGCATTCTCGCGCCAGGAAATCTCGCGCTATGACGAGCGCGGCGTTGCCTGGCACTGGAACAACTTCACCGTGGGCGAGCATACCGGCACCCATTTCGACGCGCCGATCCACTGGGTGACAGGCAAGGACCTGCCGGGCAACACCGTCGATCGCGTGCCCGCCGACAAGCTGATCGCGCCGGCCGTGGTGGTGGACGTTTCGGCCGAATGCGCGGACGATGCCGACTTCCTGCTGACGGTCGAGCATCTCGAACGCTGGGAAGCGCAGCACGGGCGCATTCCTGCGGGCTGCTGGGTGCTGCTGCGCACCGACTGGTCCAAGCGCGAGGGCGATGCCTATACCAACCGCCGCGAGGATGGCGCACACACCCCCGGGCCGACCAGCGAGGCCATGCGCTTCCTGGTCGAGGGCCGCGACATTCTGGGCCTGGGCACCGAGACCATCGGCACCGATGCCGGCCAGGCCCATCTGCTGACCCCGCCCTATCCCGCGCATACGCTGCTGCATGGCGCGGGCAAATATGGCCTGCAATGCCTTGAAAACCTCGATGCGCTGCCGGCTACCGGCGCAATCGTGATCGCCTCGCCGCTCAAGATCCGCGACGGTTCGGGCAGCCCCTTGCGCGTTCTGGCACTGGTCGAGGGCTGAGGGCATGGCCGAGCGTTCGTTCAAATCCGAAGTCAAGAAACTGACCGCAGGCGCGGGTGAGGTCTTCACCGGCGAGGGCATTCTGGCCGTCACCAAAGGCCTGCTGCAATCGGGCGTCGCCTATGTCGGCGGCTATCAGGGCTCGCCGATCAGCCATCTGATGGATGTGTTCGCCGACGCCAACGATCTGCTGGCCAGCCTCGACGTCCATTTCGAGGCCAGCGCCAGCGAGGCGACGGCGGCGGCCATGCTGGCCGCCAGCGTCAACTATCCTCTGCGCGGGGCGGTGGCCTGGAAGTCGGTGGTGGGCACCAATGTCGCCTCCGATGCGCTCTCGAACGTTGCCTCGGGCGGTGTGACGGGCGGCGCGATGATCATCGTGGGCGAGGATTATGGCGAAGGCTCCTCGATCATGCAGGAGCGCACCCATGCCTTTGCGATGAAGTCGCAGATGTGGCTGCTCGACCCGCGCCCCAATCTGACCAGCATTGTCGACGCGGTGGAGCAGGGTTTCCGCCTGTCCGAGGCGTCGAACACGCCGGTGATGCTGCAAATGCGCGTGCGGTCATGCCACATGACCGGCAGCTTCGTGGCAAAAGACAACATCCGCCCGGCCATGACCGTGGCCGATGCCGCCGCCAACCCCGTGCGCGACACGCAGCGCATCGTGTTGCCGCCTGCCAATTTCACGCATGAGATCGAGAAGATCGAGCAGCGCTGGCCCGCAGGCCTGGCCTATGTGCGCGACAATCGCCTGAACGAGTGGTTTGGCGAAAACACCGACACGCCCG
>DATMUT010000183.1:0-4189 GCA_035563755.1 Novosphingobium sp. | reverse complement strand
CGGCCACGGCAGCGCCGTTGACGGACTATCCGCTTTCCCCTATCAGCCGCCGTCGAGGGATAGTTCAGGACATTTGCGCGTGAATGGGGCCTATTGTCTGGTTTCGGGGGCAGGCAGGCTCGCTTGCGCATCAGGTTTCGCGGCAGCGGTAGCGGGCGCCGGGGATGGCGCCGGCAAAGGCGCGACCCAGTGCCCCGTGGCCCCCCGCGCGGAGGGCTTTGCGTGACCAAGGCGGTTATTCTGGCAGGCGGGCTGGGCACCAGGCTGGGCGAGGAGACGCAGGTCCGCCCCAAGCCCATGGTCGAGATCGGCGGCATGCCCATCTTGTGGCACATCATGAAGATCTATGCCGCGCATGGCGTGAACGACTTTGTGATCTGCCTTGGCTACAAGGGCTACATCATCAAGGAGTTCTTCGCGAACTACTTCCTGCACGCGGCCGATGTGACCATCGATCTGGCGCACAACCGCATGGAAGTGCACGAGGCCAAGAGCGAGCCGTGGCGCGTGACGCTGGTTGACACCGGGGCCGACAGCCAGACGGGCGGGCGGCTGCGCGCGGTGCGCCGGTTCCTGACACCGGGCGAGCCTTTCTGCTTCACCTATGGCGACGGCGTATCCGACATCGACGTGACCGCGCAGCTGGCCTTTCATGCCAAGCATGGCAAGCGCGCGACGATCAGCGCGGTGGCGCCTCCGGGCCGCTTTGGCGCGCTGGAATTTGCCGAGATGGGCGGGGTCGAGACGGTGCGCAGCTTCCGCGAGAAGCCGGCGGGCGATGGTGGCCTCATCAACGGCGGCTATTTTGTGCTCGACCCCAGCGTGATCGACCTGATCGACGGGCCTGACACCATCTGGGAGCAGAAGCCGCTCGAGACGCTGGCGATGATGGGCGATCTGGTGCCCTGGCGCCACGAGGGTTTCTGGCAGCCGATGGATACGCTGCGCGACAAGCAGCACCTTGAGAAGCTGTGGCAGGATGGCGCTCCGTGGAAGGTGTGGTGAGCGCCGGGGGCGGTCACGCGCCGGCCATTGACGAGGCGTTCTGGCAAGGCCGGCGGGTTCTGCTGACCGGGCATACCGGCTTCAAGGGCAGCTGGCTGACCATGTGGCTGGCGGGCATGGGCGCAAAGGTCACGGGCCTGTCGCTGCCGGCAGAAGAGGTCAGCCTGTTCCGGCAGGCGCGCATCGACGAGCTGGTCGAGCATATCGAGGGCGACATCCGCGACCTGGCCGTGGTCGAGGCAGCCGTGGCCGCGGCCCGGCCCGAGGTGGTGTTCCACCTGGCCGCGCAGCCGCTGGTGCGCCTCTCTTACGAGACCCCGGTCGAGACATTCGCCACCAATGTGCAGGGCACGGTGCATGTGCTCGACGCCTGCCGTCGGGCGCAGGGTGTGCGGGCGATCGTGTGCATCACCTCGGACAAGGCTTACGAGAACCGCGAATGGGTCTGGCCTTACCGCGAGAGCGACCCGATGGGTGGGCACGACCCCTATTCGGCCAGCAAGGGCGCGGCAGAACTGATTATCGCCAGCTATCGGCGCAGTTTCTTTTCGGCGCCTTGCGCGCCGCTGGTGGCCTCGGTGCGGGCGGGCAATGTGATTGGCGGGGGCGACTGGGCGGCCGATCGGCTGGTGCCCGACATTTTGCGCGCGCTGATCGCGGGCGAGCGGCCGCTGATCCGCAGCCCGCATTCGGTGCGGCCCTGGCAGCATGTGCTCGAGGCGCTGGGTGGTTATCTGATGATCGCGCAAAGGCTGGCGGCGGGCGATGCGGATGTGGCGCAGGCGTGGAACTTTGGCCCGGCGGCCGACGACACCCGCCCCGTCAGCTGGATTGCCGACGCATTGTGCGCAGCATGGAACGCAGCAGGCGGCGCTACGCGCCAGCCCGCCACCGGCTGGGACCAGCCCGAAAACATGGCCGGCCCGCATGAGGCGCATCTGCTCACGCTCGACTGCGCCAAGGCGCGCGCCCTGCTGGGCTGGCGCCCGGCATGGGGGCTGGGCGAGGCTTTGGCGCGCATTGCCGCATGGCACGGTGCGGTTGCCGCGGGCGCGGACGCGCGCGCTGTTTCACAGGGCCAATTGGCCGATTATCTGACTTGTTTCACGAGGCCCCGCGCGGGATACGCAAACGCATGACATCCGATACCCAAGTGATCGACCCGCAGGCCCTTACCCGCGATTGCGACGAGGCGCAGCTGCGCTCGCTCATCCTTGATCTGGCTGGCGAATATGCCCGCCGTTACCATGGCCCCAAGACGTTTGTGCCGGGCGAAAGCGCGGTGCCGGTCTCGGGCAAGGTGCATGGCGAGGGCGATATGCGCCATCTCGTCGATTCGGCGCTGGACTTCTGGCTGACCACGGGGCGCTTCAACGCCGCCTTCGAGGAACGCCTGGCCAAGCGGATCGGGGTGGCGCATTGCCTGACCACCAATTCGGGGTCCTCGGCCAACCTGCTGGCGCTGGCCAGCCTGACCTCGCACTACCATCGCGGCGATGCGCTCAAGCCCGGCGACGAGGTCATTACCGTGGCCACCGGCTTCCCGACCACGGTGAACCCCTCGCTGCAATATGGCCTCAAGCCGGTGATCGTCGATGTTGACATCCCGACCTACAACATCAAGCCCGAGATGATCGAGGCGGCGGTGTCGGACAAGACCCGCGCCATCATGATCGCGCATACGCTGGGCAACCCGTTCGACCTGGGCGAGGTGATGCGCGTGGCCGAAAAGTACAACCTGTGGGTGGTCGAGGATTGCTGCGACGCGCTGGGCGCCACCTATGACGGGCGCCATGTGGGCACCTTTGGGCATATCGGCACGCTCTCGTTTTACCCTGCGCACCACATCACCATGGGCGAGGGCGGCGCGGTGTTCACCGACAAGCCGCGCCTCAAGCGCGTGATCGAGAGCTTCCGCGACTGGGGCCGCGACTGCTGGTGCGCGCCGGGCCAGGACAACACCTGCGGCAAGCGTTTCGCGCGCAAGCTGGGCGAGCTGCCGCATGGCTACGACCACAAATACACCTATTCCCATGTCGGCTATAACCTGAAGATCACCGACATGCAGGCCGCCGTCGGCCTTGGCCAGCTTGATCACCTCGAGGATTTCATCGGCGCGCGCCGCCGCAATTTCGCCGCGCTCACCCAGTTGCTGCGCCCGATGGAGGATGTCTTCATCCTGCCCGAGGCCACGCCGCGCTCCGAGCCGTCGTGGTTTGGCTATCCCATCACCATCCGCCCGGGCGCCAACATCGACCGCGAGGAACTGGTCCGTTTCCTCAACGACAAGCGCATCGGCACGCGTCTGCTGTTTGGCGGCAACCTGCTGCGTCAGCCCTATATGAAGGGGCGCGATGTCCGCGTGGTGGGCGATCTGACCAATGCCGACCTTGTCACCACCAACACCTTCTGGCTGGGCGTCTATCCGGGTTTGACGGAAGATCACCTCGCCTATACCGCACAGACGATCGCCGCATTTCTGGCCGGCGCCCGCAGCTGAGCGGCCGGCCCACCAGAATAATCGCGTCACGCAGGAGCACGAGAACGTGAATAGCTACGAAAAGCAGATGCTGGCGATCCTGATCGAGGGCAGGGAGCGCCACGGCTTCGCTTCGGTCAAGGCCGAGTTCGAGGCCGAGGGCACCCGTAGCGACGAGTTCCTGCGCCTGCTCGAGCTAGCGCGCCGCGCCGGCCTCAAGGTCGCGCTCAAGATCGGCGGTTGCGAGGCGATCCGCGACCTGATCGAGGCGCGCCAGTATGGCGTCGACTACATCATCGCGCCCATGGTCGAGACGCCCTATGCGCTCTCCAAGTTCATCGCGGCCAAGGACAAGGTGTTCCCCGCCGACGAGCAGCAGGACATCGAGTTCCTGTTCAACGTCGAGACGCACGACACCTTCTTGCGCATCGAGGAAATGGCCACCATCGCGCAGGCGGGCAATGTCGGCATGGTGTTCGGCCGGGTCGATTTCGCCGGCTCGCTGGGCCACACGCGCGATTTCGTGAACGGGGCCGAAATGACCGATTTCGTCGCGCAGGTGGCGGGCCTGTGCGAGGCCCATGCGCTGCCGCTGGTGGTGGGCGGCGGGGTCAGCCCGGCTTCGGTGCCGCTGCTTGGCGCCGCGCGCGCGCGCCGGCTCGACCGGTTCGAGACGCGCAAGGTGGTGTTTGACGCAGGCGTGCT
>DATMUT010000182.1:0-2351 GCA_035563755.1 Novosphingobium sp. | reverse complement strand
ACGCCTGGTTGCTGTTCGGCCTCACCTTCGTGATGATCGTGCTCGACAAGATCGACAAGCCGCAGGTGGTGCTCACCCATTTTGCCGCAACCCGCGTGGCAGAGACACTGGCCGGCACGGTGGCCTGTGTCGCGGTCAGCCTGGCTTCGGCGGCCACGCTGCGGCGCATATGGCCTGCAGCGCGCCCGGCGGCGCCCACAGGGGCTGGCTGGCACCCGCTGGCGCTGCGCCATGCGGCGCAGGGGGGCACGGCGCTGGTGCTGCTCCTGGCCATCTCCAGCTGGCTCAGCCTGCCGGCGCTGGTGCAGGCGGCCATCACCATCATGGCGGTCATGCTGGTGCCGGTCTCGGCCGTGGGCGAGGGCAAGGTGTCGATGGTGAGCCGGCGCATCTGGCAGCGCTTCGTGGGCTGCGTGGGCGGAGCGGCGCTGGCGGCGGTGGTGCTGCTGTGCGCGCAAGGGGCGCCGGTGGTGCTCATCGCGGGCACGGCGCTGGGCGTGGCACTGGGGCGGCATCTGGAAACAGGGGCGCAGTCGCGGCGCTATGTGGGCATGCAGTTCACCCTGGCCATTCTGGTCACACTGGTGCCCGACAGCTATGCCAATGCCGACATCCACCCCGGGCTCGAGCGGCTGTCGGGCATTCTGATCGGCATGGCCATTCTCGAGCCGGTGCTGATAGGCTGGCATCTGATCGCCCCGCTGCGCCCGGCCGAGGCGCGCGCAGAAGCTGCTGCCAGCCCGGCAGGGGTGGACAGCGAATGATCGGGGAACATCGCCTGGTGGGCCGGACAGGGGCTGGACTGGCCCGATGCAAGGCAACATAAGGCGGCATGAGTTTTGCACTGCAATACGAACGGCTTGTCGTCTGGCTCGTGGGTTTTTGCCCCGCGCCCGACAAATTCGCGCATATGTGCGCCGGCCTTGGCATCTGGCTGGCGGCCGGGCTGTTCCTGCGCCGGTCGCTGGCATCGGTGGTGCCGCTGCTGGTCGTCGTGGCGGCCGAGGTGGCGAATGAATGCGTTGACCGCGTCGCCCATGGCGGGTGGATGTGGCACGATACGCTGGCCGACGCCGCATCGACGTGGTTCTGGCCGGCGGTGCTGTTTCTGGCGCTGCGGCGCTATCGCTGGTTGCGCGCGGCGGCCTGAAGCCTAGCTCAACCGGCCGCTCAGGCGTGGCCGGTAGAGGCGGTCAGATGGCTTGGGTCAATGCCCTCGGCATGCCAGGTGGCCGCCCAGCGGCTTTCGCAAGGGGTGTCGAACAGGATATTACCGCGCCCCTCGGCGGCATACCAGCCATGCTGGCGCATCTCGCCATCCAGCTGCCCCGGCCCCCAGCCGGCATAGCCCAGCGCCACCAGCCAGTGCTTGGGGCCGCGCCCTTCGGCAATGGCCAACAGCACGTCGCGGCTGCCCGTCAGCGCCCAGTGGTCGCTCACCGCCAGCGAGCCGTCGCCATGCCATTCGGGCGAGTGCAGCACGAAGCCGCGCTGCGGCTCGACCGGGCCGCCGTAATGGACCTCGCAATCGGGCGCCTGTCCGCGCGGAATGCCCAGATCGTCGAGCAGCGCGTAAAGCGTCACCCCGTCGAGCACATCGCCCACGCCAACCCCCAGCGCGCCCTGCGTATCATGCACGCAAAGGGCAAGCACCGCGCCTTCAAAGCGCGGGTCCGGCATGCCAGGCATGGCCAGCAGCAACCGTCCGGTCAGGAATTGGGCGTCTGTCATGGGGCTCAAGGTAGGCAGTGATTGCCCCTTGCGCAACCATGCCGCTGGCGCAGGCCATTGTTATTTCGCGCCAGCCCCGCCTGCCAGCGTGTCGGGCGTGTAGCATTCGACCACCAGCGCCAGCACCGCCCCGTCGGGCAGGCGCAGCAGCGCGCGATGCGACAGAACCGTGGCCGCCGGGCAGCCAAAGGCGGGCCCGCGCACCTCGCCCAGCCGCTCGCGGCGGAAGTGCAGGGGGGCGGCCACCTTGCCAAAGGGCGTATCGCTGTTGGCCAGCGTGGCGTTCATCTCGGCGCTCAGCCGGGCGGGCACGTACCAGTTATGCGCCTCGGACAGCACGTGGCCGCCGCAGGACAGACGCACATGGCGGTATCCCGGCTCGTCCTGCTCGTTCATGCCCAGCGTGGTGTTGATGTCGGGCGCGGGCAGGGCGTCGGCGCCCTTGACCTGCGCCGCGGTAATGGTGGCCGGCTCGGCGATGTGGCGTGTCGCGCACCAGCCGCCCAGCGCGGCGGTGGCGCTGTCGTTGGCGGCCAGTGCGGCGGCCAGCGCATCGACCGGGGCCGGCGCCGCCATCAGGGCAAGGGCAATCAGCATCAGATGCCGCCCAGCACCGGCTC
>DATMUT010000181.1:0-3153 GCA_035563755.1 Novosphingobium sp. | reverse complement strand
GAGGTGGATGGCAGCGGTGTGCGAGCCATAATTGCCGATGCCGCCCGAAACGCGGCCCTCGAACTTGCCCGTGGGCGCGGCCGAAATCATGCTGAGCGCGCCGCCTTCGGTGTTGCGGCCGAACAGCGTGCCTTGCGGACCCTTCAGCACCTCGACGCGCTCGATGTCGAACAGCGCGGCGTTCAGGCCATGCGAGCGGCCCAGGTACACGCCGTCGAGATAGACGCCCACGCCTTGCTCGCGGGCGGGCTGGTTCGCGTCGAGCGGCACGATACCGCGAATGCCGATGGTAAGCGCGCTCTGGCGGGCCTCGAAGGTGGCGACGCGCAAGCTGGGCACCGCGCCGTCAGCCAGGTCGAGCAGGCTCTGGACATGGCGGTCCTTGAGGTTCTCCTGACCCATCACCGAGATCGAGATCGGCGTCTGCTGCAGGTTCGTCTCGCGCTTGGTGGCGGTAACGACAATGTCCTCGAGCACGGGCGTTTCGGCGGCGGCGGTATCGGCTGCAGCCACATCACGTGCGGCAGCTGGCGCTGCGTGCATGGCGGCAATTACCGCCAGCGCCGTGCCCAGTTTCAGATAGCTTTGCATGTGTCCCCCTTGGCGTCGCATGAGTGACAGGGCGGGGGCAGGTTGCATCTGTCTGCCGCTGGTCCGCCCTGTCGTTCGAAGGCGCGGTTAGGTGGCGGGAATGACAGGTGCGCTACGTTTCGGTTGCCCAATATTTCTGCAATGAAATGAAATGTTTCTATTATATTTCAGTTTTATGGGGCGAGGCGGCGCGCCGGCCAAAAAAGGGCCGCAACCGCCGGTGTGGGGCGGGTTGCGGCCTGATGGCTGGTCGTTGATTGGCGCTTTTCAGCCGGCGGCAGGTCCGGCCTCGACCGCCTGCCGGCCCAGCGCCGGATCGTCGGTGAAGAAGCCGTCGAGGCCGGTGGCCAGATAGCGGCGGATTTCGGCAACGCTGGCGGCCGGGTTGCGCGCGCCGTCAACGGGCGCCGGGCCGGTGAAATCGGCGGCGATGAAGTGGTTCTCGGGGCGGAACGTCCATGTGCCCACCAGCAGCCCCGCGCGGTGCCCCGCTTCGACGATGCCCGTTGGCGCGCCCAGCCGGTTGTGCGCACCGACCGGCACGATCATGCGCGTGGGCGGGGCCAGCCAGTGCGCGTGGGTGGCGACCTCGTCCAGCCCCTGCGGGGTCAGCAGGTCGCGCCAGCGGCGCTTGTCGCCCGCCGCCACGAAATCGGCCGGGGCCTCGTCGGGCGCGCCCACCAGCTGCATCAGCTGCACATTGGCCTGCCCCGCCAGATCGCGGCGCAGGCGCTTCAGATTGGCCACCTCGAAGCTTTGCACCACCAGCGGCGCGTGCGACAGGTAGTGGTGCGCTCCCAGCGCCGCCAGAAACCGCCCCTCGAGCGGCAGGCCGATGCCGGCGAAATAGGTGGAATGCTTGATCTCGGGAATAAGGCCGATCTGCCGCCCGCGCGCAGCGGCCTCGGCGGCGGTGAAGTCGGCGATTTCCTCGAAGGTGACGATCTGGAACTGCCCGTCGAACGAGCGGCTTTCAGGGCGCAGCGCCCCCAGCCTTTCCTTCGCGCGCAAGGTCTTTATCTCGGCCAGCGTGAAATCCTCGGTGAACCAGCCGGTCACCTTCTCGCCGTCGATGGTCTTGGTCGTGTGCCGGTCGGCAAATTCGGGGCGGGTGGCCACATCGCTGGTCTCGGCGATGTTGTTCTCGTGCCGGGCGATCAGCACGCCATCCTTCGTGGCCACCAGATCCGGCTCGATAAAGTCGGCGCCATCGGCAATCGCCTTGGCATAGGATGCCAGCGTGTGTTCGGGGCGCAGCGCGCTGCATCCCCTGTGGCCAATGACCAGCGCCTTGCCGGCCTGACCCATCAGGCGGGCGGGAACTGGCCGGGGTTGCGTGCCCCCGGCCAGCGCCGCCTTGGCCAGAACGGGGTTGCCCCCCGCAAACATGCCCCCAAGCACCACACTTGTGGCGGTGCCCATAAGGCGGCGGCGGGAAAGCGACCCCATCATGGTTTACATCCCCAGCGCGAAGGTGACGAAGGCCATGCGCGGCGCAATCGGATAGGCCGAATAGCTGCCCGAATTGCCAACCGAGAGCGAGGACCAGCCGGTCGTGTTGAACAGGTTGGTCACGTTCACGCTCACCTCTGCCTTGCGCATGTGGAACATCTCGGCCGGCAGCGTCACGCCAAGGCGCGCCGAGGCCAGGAAGTAGCCGCCAACCGACAGGTCGTTCACATAGGTGGCATAGCGCTTGCCCACGTAATCGCCAAAAAGTTGCAGCTCGGCCGGGCCGTGGCTCACGGTCAGCACGGTCTTGTTCATCCACATGGGCGCGCCCGGCACCTGCTTGCCGCCGGTGGGCACCACGTTGCTAACGGTGGTGTAGCCGCCAATGCTGCTGCCCGTGGCAGCGCCGGTCGCGGTCGAATAGTCGCTGCTGTACTTCGAGTTGTTGTAGCTGGTGGCGTTATACAGCGAGAGGTGCTGGCCAAAGCGCAGGGTGAAGGCGGCATCCACGCCGTTGGTCTTGACCGAACCCACGTTGAACAGCGAGGTCGTGCCGCCGGTGATCGAGCCGCCGGCAATGCCGCCCGGCGCCGCCGAGACCGAGAGCAGGCGGTTGCTGAAGTCGACGTGGTAGTAGTTGATCTGCGCGTCGAGGCCGGTCAGCAGGCTGCCGGTGAAGGTGTGGTGGCTGCGCAGGCCCACCTCATACACCCACGAGGTCTCGGGCTTGCCATTGGCCTTGAGGGTGTCGAAGGCCGCCTGGCTCGAGGTCGACCACGGGTCGGCGCTGCCGCCGCCGCCATAGGCCTGATACTGGCGCATGTTCTTCTGGATGTTGAAATAGACCTGCTCGTTGCGGCTCGCGTCCCACTTGGCGCCAACGGTGGGCAGGAACCAGTTCTCGGTGTTGATGCGGCCCGAGGGCAGGGCGCCGACCAGGCCCGAGTAGGAGCCGGCCACCGGCTGCACGGTGAAATAGCCATAGGCATATTGCGCACTGGTCTTGAAACCGGCCTCGGCGGTCAGGCGCGGGGTCAGCTTCCAGGTGTCCTGCAGGTGCAGCTGCAGCGTGTTCGTGCGCATTTCGGCGGCATATTGCGTGAACAGCGG
>DATMUT010000180.1:0-9629 GCA_035563755.1 Novosphingobium sp. | reverse complement strand
GGGGTGGTCAACATCGTCAACGGGCTGGGCGAGACGGCGGGCGCCGCGCTCACCAGCCACCCCGATGTCGACAAGATCGCCTTTACCGGCTCGACCGATGTGGGCAAGCTCATCATCCGCGAGGCGGCGACAACGCTCAAGAAGGTGAGCCTGGAGCTGGGCGGTAAATCGCCGGTCGTGGTCTTTCCCGATGCCGATCTGGACCGGGTGGTGCCGGCGCTGGCCATGGCGGCCTTCTTTTTGCAGGGGCAGAACTGCATGGCCGGCACGCGGGTGTTCCTGCACCGCGACATTCACGATGCCGTGCTTGAACGGCTGCCCGAATATACGCGCGGCATGGCCATCGGCCACGGGCTCGACCCGGCCAGCGTATTGGGGCCGCTCATCTCGCGCGGGCATCGCGAGCGGGTGGCAGGCTTTGTGGCCGGCGCCATCGAGGAGGGCGCCCAGCTGGTCTATGGCGGCGAGGCGATCGCCGGGCCGGGGGCGTTCTTTCAGCCCACGATCTTTGCCCATACCCGCCCCGACATGCGCATTGTGCAGCAGGAGATTTTCGGCCCGGTCATGGCTATCCAGCGCTTTGATGATGCCTCGCTCGATGCCGTGGCGCGCCAGGCCAATGCCTCGATCTATGGGCTTTCGGGCAGCGTGTGGACGCGCGATCTGGCAACCGCGCATGGGCTGGTTGCGCGCATCCGCTCGGGCCATGTGTCGATCAACTGCCATTCGGCGGTTGCGCCCAACATTCCCTTTGGCGGCTACAAGCAGTCGGGCTGGGGGCGCGAATTCGGCAAGGAAGGGCTGGATCTCTATCTGGAAACCAAGGCCGTGACCGTCAGGCTGTAAACGCCTGATTGGAAAAGGCGCAAACAAACGCCCCGACCGCTGGCCGGGGCGTTTTCGTGTGTGCTCAGAATGTGTGGCTCATCTTGAAGCCGAAGCGGCGCAGGGCGGGCATCACCACCTGGAAGGCGGCCGGATAAACGCCCGAGGAATTGGCCGAGGCATCGATGTCGGTGCCGCCGTAATAGCCGGCATACTGGCGGTTCTGGAACAGGTTCTCGACGAAGGCCTCCAGCTTGGTGCCCTTCCAGCTCAGCCCGCCGCGCAGGTTGACCACATTGCTGCTGCCAATCCAGTTCAGATTGGTCATGTCGATATAGCGCTTGCCCTTGTACGCGTCCTCGACCCGCACATAATAGTCGAGCGTGGAGGTGAGGGCGCCTTTGTAGGTAATGCCCAGATTGGCGCCGAATTGCGGGCCATAGGGCAGCGTGTGGCCGTTCACATTGGTATAGCCGTTGTTGGCAACGCAAGCCGAGGCGGGGCACACGTAATTGGGGTAGCTGTCCATGCTCGAGGGGTTCCACGCGACCGAGAAATCGGCCGAGAGGTGTTTGTCGACCACCAGCATGCCCTCGGCCTCGATGCCCCACAGCGTGGTGCGGCCAGCGTTCACCATCACGTTGGTCGAATAGGGCGCGCCGCCATTCACCCCCGAAACGCCCGGCACCACGCCAAAGATCGAGACGATCTGGTTCTTCCACTTGATGTAATAGCCATCGACCGAAAGCTGCAGGTGCCGGTCGAAGAACAGGCCCTTTACGCCCAGTTCGTAATCGTCGTTGGTTTCGGGCTGCACCGAAAGGGTGGCGTTATAAATGTTGCGGAATTCATCGACGATGCGCGAGTCAACGCCCACAAGGCCGGTGTTGAAGGTGGGCGGGTTCACGCCGCGCGCATAAGAGGCATAGAACATCACATCGCGGTTCATGTCGTATTGCACCGACACGCGCGGCAAAAACTTCTTGTTGTTGGCCGAGGCGATAACGCTGGGCGCGGCCGTGCGCGAGCGGCTGTAAACCGCGATGCCGTCGTCCTGATAGCGCCCCTCGGCGTTGAGCGTGAGCTTGTCGGTCAGGTTGAAGCCCAGGCTGAAGAACACCGCCTTGGTTTCGGTCTGGGTGTGGCCGCCGCTGCCAAAGGTGCCCGCGCCATAGGGGAAATAGCCGTCGATATAGGACTGGCTGCGCGCGCGCGCATAGTTGAGGCCGATCATCGCGCGCAGCCGCGCCTTCTGGTCGGTCGCAACGCGCAGTTCCTGCGAGAAATCGTGGCTGAGCGACTGCACCCGCGTTTGCCACAAGGTATAGGACAAGGTGCCCGGAATAAGCGAGGCATAGGGGTTGGCGATGTCGCGCGTGTCCTGGTTGTCGAGGTTCGACAGGGCCATGGTGCGCGCCGAATTATAGCCGGTGAGCGAGCTGATGGTAATGCCGCCCCAATTGGCCGGCGCATATTCCAGATCGAGATGCACATGGCCCGCGTTGCGCCCGAAGCCGGGCGTGGTGATGAGATTGCCGAACAGCGGGTTAAGCGCGGTGCTGGTGCTGTTGAGCACATTGTTGACGAATTGCGGCGACAGCGCCGTGACCATGCCCACGCGGTTGTTCGAGATAAGGGGCAGCTCGCCGCAAATGTAGTTGTTGGTGCCGGCAGCGGCGGACCCTGCGTTGCAGTTGTAATCCTTCGAGGTCAGCTTGGCGATGGCGGCCGGGCCGTCGCGGTCCTCCCAATAGGTGCCGTAAAACTTGGCGGTAAAGCCCTCGAAGGGCGTCGCCTTCAGGTTGAGCGCGACGCTTTGGGTGCCCTGCGTGCCCAGCGTGCTGCCATCGACGCTGTTGGTGTACTGGCCGCCCTTTTTCATGTCGCGCACCATCACGCGCCCCGCCAGCCAGCTGGTGATCGGCCCTTCGAGCGAGGCCGACAGGTCGCGCCAGTTGTCCTGCCCGACCAGCACATCGACCGAGCCGCCCAGATGCGCGCCCGGATCCTTGGTCACGATGTTGATCGCGCCGGCAAAGGTCTGGCGGCCGAAATAGGCGGTTTGCGGGCCTTTGAGCACCTCGATGCGCTGCGCGTCGCGGATGTTCGAGACAAAGCCGCCCGCCACCGGCGCGCCATCGATGAACACCGAGACGGCGGGCGAACCTTGCGCATACATGCCGCGCATGGTGATCTGCTGGTTGTTGCGCGTGGCCTGGTTCGAGGCCACATCGTTGATCATCAGGCTGGGGGTGTAGCGGGCCACATCCTGCAGGCTGGCGATGTTCTGCTGGCTGATGGCTTCGGCCGAAACGGCGTTGATCGCCACGGGCACTTTCAGCAGGTTTTCGTCGCGTTTGCGCGCGGTTACCACCAGTTCGGGTACCTGCGCGCCGGCGTTTTCCACTTCGGCCGAGGGGCTGGCGGGGGCGGCTGTTTCGGCCCGGGCGGCGCCTGCGGCCAGCCCCATGTCAAGCATGAGGCCAGAGGCGATAAACGCCGTCGAAGTCAGCCAAGAGTAACGGAAAAGAGCAGAACTGGCGTATTTGGGCAAATCTGCCCGTCCATGTCTTTTGAAGGCGCGCGCAATCTTGTCCATCATTTTCACCCCTTGATTGAAGGACACGCACGCCATGCGCGAAAATCGCGCACCAACGTGGATACATGCTGTATGATTGTCCCCGGAAGATTTTCTTCTCTGGAGCTATTGGTGATGCCTGCTGGCGCGCGCGTCGATGTCAATTCATCGATAGATTATAGACGGCCGTGCATTTGGGCATGGGCAAGGCACAGCGAGGCAAAGGCCTGCGCCGCCCCGCCTGCACGAGGGCGGCGCTCGCTTCAGGATTTGGGGTCGATCATCTGCGAGAGCACATCGAGGCGGGCATTGCGGGGATCGCAGACGGCCTGCATCTGATCCAGGGTGATCGACAGGATCTGGCACCCGTCATAGGCCGGCCATGCCGGCAGGCCGGCGCCATCAGGGCGGCGGCTGCGGGCAAAGGCGCGCCACTGCGCGTTCATCCGCGTGGCGACCGCCTGCGCTTTGGCCCCGGTCACCGGCGCGGCGCCCGCGCCCAGCGTGTCGAACACATAGCGCAGTTCCGACCCATGCCCGGCGCCCGCCGTCGCGGGGCTGCCCTCGGCCACGGCGTTGAACAGATAGACATAGGCCTTGTGGCCATTGCGCACATGCATCCGCGCCAGCGCGCGCGCCTGCTCGGCAAAGGTCGCGTCGCTGCCAAGATGGTCGTAGCCGCTTTGCGTGTCGCCATAGGCGGCGATAACCTTGTCGCGCTGATCGGGGGTCATATAGCTGTCGAGATAGGCCACATTGCGGGCGGGATTGGGAAACTCCAGCCCGTTCGAGCCGATCAGCAAGGGCACCGGCGCTTCGTGACCGGCCCTGAAACTGGCCCACATATCCTCGGTAATGGTTTTGCCATCGAGGTAGAAGTTCACATTGTCCTTGCGCGTATAGGGCGTGATCTGGTCGGCGGGCAGGGCGCGCAATTGCGCGGCGGTCGCCTGGGTCAGGCCCCATTTGCCGGCGGTTTCCGTGCCCTGATCCTCGCCCGAGTTCTGGCCATCGGGCGCGGGGGTGGAAATGCGGCGGAAAGGCCCGCGGCCATAGCCCGATTCCGAAATGGCGCCGGCGAACAGGCCCCGCGCCTCGGGCGAGATCATCAGGCCGTCGACCGACAGGCCGCCCGCCGATTCCCCGAAAATCGTGACATTGGCCGGGTCGCCGCCAAAGGCCGCGATGTTGCGCCGCACCCATTTCAGCGCGGCGATCTGGTCCATCAGTCCGTAATTGCCCAGCCGCCCGCCATCGGCATTTTCCCGCGTCAGGGCCGGGTGGACGAAATAGCCGAAATTGCCGAGGCGATAGTTGATCGACACGAGAATGACGCCGCCCCTGGCGAAAGCCGCGCCATCATAGATGGGCAAGGCCGACGAGCCGGTGATCAGGCTGCCCCCATAGATCCACACCATGACCGGCAGATGCCGCGCGCCGACCGGGCGGAACACGTTGAGGGTCAGGCAATCCTCGCTCATCGTCGCGCGGGTGATGCCATTGCCGGGGGTCCTGAGCGGCTGCATGCAGCTTGGCCCGAAGGCCTGTGCGGCACGCAGGCCGGCCCAGGGCTGCACGGGCTGCGGCGCCCGCCAGCGCAGCGAGGCGACAGGCGGGGCGGCATAGGGAATGCCCTTGAAGCTCTCGACCTGGCCATCGCGCGCGCCGGCCACCTTGCCGCTGTCGGTTTGCGCCACAGGCGGCGTGCCGGCGGAGTGGGCAGGGGCGGGGGCGGCGGCCAATGCCAGCATGATCGCCATCGGCCGGGCGGTGCGAAAGAGGCTTTTGCAAACGATCACTCCAAGGCTCCCTGTTGATCGGCGGGCGTGGCGCCTGTGCCATGCGAGGTGACTACAGCAGGCGTTTGTCGGGGCCAGCGCGCGCTTGGCACATTTTCGCATGGTGGACGAAGCGCCCTGCGATGAAGGCCGCCGGGATCAGCTGGCGAATGATCTGTTTTGCACGCGCGGCAAGCACGGTCCTTATTGGCGCGGAATTTACCTGAATGGCCGCGCTATTTGCGCTTTTGGCCGAACAATAGGCGCAAAATTTATAGGTTAGAGAAAAATCCGCAACTTTTCATATTGCGAACATCAAATAAAGTCGCCGTTGCTAGCGCTGTCAGCGGGTGAATATTTGCTGGCGGCCCATATGAGTGCCTGATGGAGTTAATGTATGAGGGAATTAACTTTCAAGGCAGCCATTGCCAGCGGCGCGGCCCTGATCGCGCTGGCCATGTCCGGCAATGCACAGGCCCAGGATACCGCCACCCGAGCGGAGAACGCCAAGGCATCGGAAGTACCGATGGGCGATATTGTCGTGACCGCCCGGCGCAAGAATGAAAGCCTGATGACCACGCCCGTCGCGGTCAGCGCCTTCAACGCGGAGGCGATCCAGAAGCTTGGCCTCAGCTCGCTGCGCGATGTGGCCGCCTTCACGCCTGGCCTGACCATCAGCGAGAACTTTGGCAACCGGCAGGATCGCTCGACCCAATCCATGATCATTCGCGGGATGACGCCGAACTGGAACGGCAATGTCGCGGTGTTCATGGATGGCGCGCCGATCGTGGGCAGCGGCTTTATCGAGGGCGTGGGCGACATGGCCCGCGTCGAAGTGATCAAGGGGCCGCAAAGCGCAACCTTTGGCCGCTCCACCTTTGCCGGCGCGATCAACAACGTCACCAAGGACCCCACGCCCTATCTGAGCGGCACGGTCGATGCGCAGATCATGTCGTATGGCGGGCATGACGTGCGCATCGCGGTAGAAGGGCCGCTGCTGAAGGACAGCGTCAGCTTTCGCCTGAGCGGGCGCGACTATGCGACCGCAGGCTCCTATGTGAACAGCGCCAGGCCTACCGAGCGGCTCGGCTCGCAATCCACCCGTTCGCTCAGCGCCACCTTGCTGATCAAGCCCACGCCCCGGCTGAACATCAAGCTTTTCGGCACCTACTGGATGGACGATGACGGCGAGGGCGCCAATTATCTGGTGAACAGCACCGCGCTGAACTGCAATGCCGGCAAGGCCGGGGCTGGCATCAATTATTATTGCGGCCAGTTGCCCGGCGTCAACCTGTCGGCGCTGGCGCGCAACGACCAGGTCGATGCCGCGATCAGCAACCAGCTGATCCACAATGTCAACGGCGCGATCGCCACCATTCCGGGCGTCAGCAGCGATTTCCTCAATCATTTCGGCCTGCACCGCGAGGCCTATCATGGCCATGCCATCCTCAAGTATGACGTGCCCTCGCTCAATGCGCAGCTGTCCTCGATCTCGTCCTATGACAACAATCGCTTCGAGGTCATCACCGATCTGGACGGGCAGGATTCCACCGCGTTTCCCAATGCGCTCTATAGCGCCAGCACGGCAAATTCGGTGCAGTCGACGCTGAACACGGTCGGCTTTGTCCAGTACAAGAACACCGGCTTTTCCCAGGAGCTGCGCCTGTCGGGCACGGGCAACGGGCGGCTGCACTGGTCGGTCGGGGGCAGCTATGTCGAGCAGCACATCACCACCATGGCCGGCGGCCTGCTCAGCTTTGGCGCGGCCAATTTCCAGACCCCGGCCGAAACCCAGACCCGCACGGCCGGCGCCTTCTTCAGCCTGGCCTATGACCTGACCGACAAGCTGAGCGTGTCGGCCGAGGGGCGCTATCAGCAGGACCGCCAGCAGCTGCACACGCTGTACAATGGCGATCGCACGCTGGCGCGGCAGGCCTTCACCAATTTCATCCCGCGCGTGCTGGTGCAGTACAAGCCGGTCAGGGGCGTGATGGCCTATGCCAGCTATTCAAAGGGCGTCAATCCGGGCGGCTTCAATTCGGCCGTGTCGGGCTATAGCGCCTCGACCTCGGCAGCCTTGCAGGCCCAATACGGCTTTGGCCTGAATGTGAAGCCCGAGACGATCACCAACTACGAGCTGGGCGTAAAGGGCAGCTTCTGGGGCGGCCGGGCGCAGGTCATCGCCGATGTCTATTATGGTGTGTGGACCAACCAGGTCGTCTCGAACAGCTATGCGCTCAACGGCATTGTCGGGGTGACCGATGGCACCTCGCTGTCGGTCTATCAGAACATCGGCAAGACCGACCTGAAGGGTGTCGAATTGCAGTTCACCCTCAAGCCGGTGGCTGGCCTGACGCTCAATGGCTCCTACGCCTATAACGAATCGATCATCAAGCAATACGTCTGCACGTCCTGCGCCAACTACACTGGCAGCACCAATGTGGCCGGCCACAGCCTGGCCAATGCCCCCCGAAACTCGGGCGCGTTTGGCGCTGAATACCGGCAGAACATTTCGCGCAAGGTCGAGGCCTATATTCGCGGCGACGTGACCTATACCGGCAAGATGTACATCGACGAGACGAACCTGGCCTGGATTGGCGATGCGGCCCGCGGCAACCTGCGCATCGGCGTCGAGCAGGCGGGCGACTTCCGGGTGGAAGCCTTCGTCAACAACATCACCGACAATCTGGCCTACACCAGCGGCTCGCGCAATTCCGACTACCTGCGCGGCTATGCCACCGCCTACTCGGTGGGCATGCCGGTGCGGCGCACGTTCGGCGTGCGGCTGCGCAAGACGATCTGATCCGGCAGGACAGGCGCCAGCCTAGTACCGACCGATGTTCTCACCGATGTTCTTAAGGCCTCCCGGCTTGCCGCCGGGAGGCTTCGGCTTGTGGTCGGGCCAAGGCCCGTTGTCCGGCTGTTGGATTTACATAATTCCCATTATGAAATGCAATCGGACCGCCGCGTCAGCCCCATGGTACGGCCCGGTGGCAGGGCCGGGAAAAGATATATATAGTCAACCCTGCCCCGCGCCTTAATGAGCCTCATGCCTTCCGCCACAGCCCTGTCGATCGCGCCTGCCATGACCGCCATCCACATTCTCGTCATTGCGGTGATGCTTTACCTGGCCCTGCTGGCGCTGGTTGGCTGGCGCGCCGGGCGCGGAGGTTCAGGCCGCTACCGGGCGCTGCGCTACGGGCTGTCGCTGGCCACGATCTGCACCGCATGGACCTATTTTGCCGGCGTTGGCGGCGCGGGCGAGGGCAGCTGGCTGTTTCTGGCCAATGCGCTCGGCTCGGTCATGGCGATCACCCTGCTCAGGCCCGTGTGGCGGCGCATTGCCGTGCTCTCCAAGCAGGAAAACGTGGGCTCGCTGGCCGACTTTCTGGCCGCCCGCTTTGGCAAGAGCCGAACGCTGGGGGTGATGGTGGCAGCGCTCGCGGCGCTGGGCACCCTGCCCTATTTCGCGCTTCAGCTCGAAGTGCTGGTCGATGCAGCCGTGCTGGCCACGGGCAGCGGCGCGCCCTCGCCCGGCGCGCGCGCGGGGGCGGCGGCAGCGCTTGTCGCGGCGCTGGCGGCCATGGCCATCGGCTTTGGCACGCAGCGCCCCAGCCTCACCCAGAACAATCGCGGGCTGGTCAGCATCATCTCGCTCGAGGCGGTGGTGAAGATTGCCGGGCTGCTGGCGGTGGCGGGCCTGTGCCTCGTGCTGCTTGGCGCGGCCTCGCAAGGGCCGCTTGCCGGCATGCCCGCGCGGTTCTGGGCGGCCATGCCCTCGCCTGCCGACACGTCGCCGGGCAGCTTCCTGATGCTGGCGCTGCTGTGCACTATCACGGCCTTTACCGTGCCGCGCCAGTTCCATCTGGGCTTTGTCGCCATCGAGGCGGTCGAGGATGTGGGCCCGGCCAGCGTGATCCTGCCGCTGTATTTCGTGCTGTGGGTGTCGGCCACGCTGATTATCGGCACGGCCATGCGCGCGGGGCTGGCGGTGCACGGGGTCGCGCCGGTCATGCAGGTGCTGGCCATCCCGCTGGCGCATGGCGCGGGGGCGGTGGCGCTGCTGGCGTGGCTGGGCGGGCTGTCGGCGGGCGCGGCCATGGTCATTGTCGAGCTGACGGCCATTTCGGGCATGCTCTCGAACGAGATCGTGCTGCCTTTGCTGCGCCCGCTGACCAATGGCGGGCACCGCGATGTGGCGGTGCGGATCGTGCGCGTGCGCCGCCTGACGGTGCTGGCGATTGCCGTGCTGGCCTGGCTGTATGATGTGGGCATGCGCGGACAGAACGCCCCGGTTCAGCTGGGCATGACCGCGCTGGCCGCCTTTGCCCAGTTCTCGCCGCCGCTGCTGGGCGGGCTGTGGTGGCGGGGCGGCCATGCGCGCGGGGCGATTGCCGGCATTGCGGTGGGCTTTGCGGTGTGGGCCGTGGCGGTGGTGGCGCCGGCCT
>DATMUT010000179.1:0-6390 GCA_035563755.1 Novosphingobium sp. | reverse complement strand
CAGGTTTCTTGGCCATCAGCCCACCACCCGAAAGCGGAACAACCGCCAGCGATCGAACCGCCCGACCATGCGCCCGATCAACGGGTGAATGGCGATCGAAACGATCGCCTGCGGGGCCAGCAGCAGCAAAAGCGTGTTGCCACCAGCGGCGTTGGCAATCAGCAGGCTGAGGATCAGATATGCAGCGATCAGCACGCCAGCCACCATCCAGTCGACCAGAAAGTTGCGCCAGGGAAAACGCGCCTCGAAAATCTCGAGCGCGATCATGGTGGCCGACCACAAAAGAATGGCGCTGCCCAAGGGTTGTCCGCTGACCATATCGTCAAACAGCCCCAGCGGAACGCCCGCCCAGACGGGCAGCAAGCCAGGCCGCAAATGCCGCCACGACAGCAGGGTCATGAAACCAAGAGGCGGCATCACCGGCGCTTCGCCGATCAGCGGCCATCCGGTCACCAGCGAGGCGAGCATGATGGTCAGCCACGGGGTTACATAGGCCGCCACGGGCGAAGGCGAGCGCCAGCGCGGCAGACGCTGCGGCATCAGTGCGCTCCGGCCGGGGTGCTGGGCTGGGCAGCAGGTTTGGCGGATTTGGCGTCCTTGGCCTTGGCGTCCTTGGCTTTGGGCTTGCGCTTTTCCGGCTTGGGCGGCTTTATCGTATCGCTGGGCGGCGGCAGCGTGGCATCGTTGCCCGGGTCCCAACTGGGCTGCACCACCACCATTTCGTTGCTGGCCGGATCGCCCAACACATGCGCGATGGCGCCGTCACGCGTCAGGCTGCTGACAACCGCGATGGGCGTACCGGGCCAGTACAGCCCGCCCGAACCCGAAGTCACAAAGGCATCGCCCGGCTTGAGCGGGTTTACGCCCAGCGTGATGAGCCGCAATTGCAATGTGCCATCGCCCCGCCCGGTGGCAAAGGCGGGCAGACCGTCGCTGGCCCGGCGCACAGGCACCACGCTCTCGGTATCGGTGATCATCAGCACGCGGGCCGACACCTGCCCCACCTCGAGCACGCGGCCGATCAGGCCAAGGGGGCTGCGCACAGGCATGCCGCTGCGCACGCCATCGCGGGCGCCGGCCGAAATGATGGCATAGCGCCGGCTCGAACCGTTCGAGGCGGCAACGGCCCAGGCGCTGGCGATCGGGTGCGGCGCGTCATCGGACAGCTTCAACAGCGCCTTGAGCCGCTGGTTTTCGCCAGCCAGCGCCTGCGCCTCGACATATTTCACGCGGGCAAGCGCGACTTCGCGGCGCAAACGCGCGTTTTCCGGCCCCCAGGTGGCATAGGCGGCCAGATTGTCCCACAGGCCGGTCGCGGCAGTGCGCCCTCTGGTGGTCAGCTGCGCCGCCGGTGCGGTCGCATCGTTGGCCAGGTTGCGCAGGCCCGAGAAACTGGAAGGGCCGGCAATCGAGGTGGCAAGAAGGGCGCCACCGCCCAGAATGCCCAGCACTCCGGCGACATAGGCGAAGAAGGTGTTGTACTGCGCCCTGCGCGAATAGCCGGTACGCCGGTTGCCTGGCGGCGCCATGCTTCCGTTCTTCCTTTTCAACGGCCAAGGCCACCGCCAAAGCGATGGCCCGGATGCCTGATATTACCGCTTTCGCCAGGGGGGCGGTTGCGGGTCACTCGTATTACGCGGCGCTTCGGGCGCGGGCCGCCAGTCGGCCGCGCCCCGAAATGCCTCAGGCGGTCATCAGCACGCCGCGATAGACCGGGTCTTCCATCGCGCGGCCGGTGCCCAGCGCCACGCACGACAGCGGGTCCTCGGCGATGCTGACCGGCAGGCCGGTTTCCTCGCGCAGATAGTCGTCCAGCCCCTTGATCAGCGCGCCGCCGCCCGTCAGCACGATGCCCTGGTCGACGATGTCGGCGGCCAGCTCGGGCGCGGTGTTCTCGAGCGCGATGCGCACGCCCTCGATGATGGCGCTGATCGGCTCGGACAGCGCCTCGGCGATGTTGGCCTGGGTGATGGTGATTTCCTTGGGCACGCCGTTGACCAGATCGCGGCCCTTCAGGTGGATCGTCTCGCCAATGCCGTCAGCCGGCATGGTGGCGGTGGCGTAATCCTTCTTGATGCGCTCGGCGGTCGATTCGCCGATCAGCAGATTGTGGTGACGGCGCACATAGGAAACGATGGCTTCGTCCATCTTGTCGCCGCCCACGCGCACGCTGGTGGTATAGGCCAGGCCGCGCAGCGAGAGCACCGCAACCTCAGTCGTGCCGCCGCCGATGTCGACAACCATGCTGCCCACCGGCTCGGTCACGGGCATGTCGGCGCCGATGGCTGCTGCCATCGGCTCGAGGATGAGGTAAACCTGCGAGGCGCCGGCATTGCTGGCCGCGTCACGGATGGCGCGACGCTCGACGCTGGTGCTGCCCGAGGGAACGCAGATCACGATCTCGGGGTAGCGGAACAGGCTGCGCTTGCCGTGCACCTTGCGGATGAAGTGCTTGATCATCTCTTCGGCGATCTCGATGTCGGCAATCACGCCGTCGCGCAGCGGGCGGATCGCCTCGATGCTGTCGGGGGTCTTGCCCATCATCATCTTGGCATCATCGCCCACGGCTTTCACCGTCTTGTTGCCGTTGATCGTCTCGATCGCCACGACCGAAGGCTCGTTCAGCACGATGCCGCGATCCTGCACATAGACCAGCGTATTGGCCGTGCCCAGATCGATGGCCATGTTCTGGGAGCCGAATTTGAAGAATCGCGACATGAGAGACGACATCAAGAATTCCGTAAGATTCTTGCGGGCTTGCCCGGGCAAGCCCGGACACGCCCAGCGGGGCGGTTATGGTGGTGGCCGGCTCCTTAACGCAAGCTTTGCGCAAAGGCCAAAAATTTGTGAGCAAACAAGGCCGGAAAAAGCGCTTTCGAGCGCGATTCGGCCCCGTTTGGTCGCAGTGCAGCATGATTGTGCCCGGGCGCAAGGCCGCAAGGCGGAAATGAGCGGCAAAGGGGGCGGAAAATCCGTGGAAATCGGATGCGAGCGGCGATGCCTTGGGGCCGGTTTGTGGAGTATGGTGGCGCCATGTCGTTGCCCCAGTCCAATTCGGCGCCCATCATTCGCCGCCTGCCCGATCACCTCATCAACCGCATCGCCGCGGGCGAGGTGGTCGAACGCCCTGCCTCGGCGCTGAAAGAGCTGGTCGAGAATGCCATCGACGCCGGTTCGAGCCGGATCGATGTGCGCCTTGCCGCCGGCGGGCTCGACGCGATCGAGGTGACGGATGACGGCTGCGCGATGTCGGCCGAACAGATGGCGCTGGCGCTCGAACGCCACGCCACCTCCAAGCTGCCCGACGAGAATATCGAGCAGGTGATGACCCTTGGCTTTCGCGGCGAGGCGCTGCCCTCGATCGCCAGCGTTGCCAGGCTGGCGATCGAAAGCCGGGTGAGGGGCGCCGACACGGGATGGCGCCGCGTGGTCGATCACGGCGTGGTCGATGCCGAAGGGCCTGCCGCCCTGCCGCCCGGCACACGCATCCGGGTCGACAACCTGTTTGGCAAGGTGCCCGCGCGGCGCAAGTTCCTGCGCAGCGCCCGCGCCGAATATGCCGCCTGCCTCGATGTGGTGCGCCGTCTGGCCATGGCGCGGCCCGACGTGGGCTTCACGCTCGAGCATGACGGGCGCCGCGTGCTGGCCGTGCAGCCCGGCGAGAGCGCGCCCGAGCGCGTGGCCCGCATCGTCGCGCGCGAGCTGGCCGAGGATGGCGTGGTGATCGACCTGGAGCGTGGCCCGGCGCGGCTGACGGGCGTTGCGGGCCTGCCCACCTTCAACCGGGGCGTGGCTGACCACCAGTATCTGTTCGTCAACGGCCGGCCGGTGAAGGACAAGCTTTTGGTCGGCGCGGTGCGCGGCGCCTATGCCGAAATGCTGGCCCGCGACCGCCATGCGGTGCTGGCGCTCTTTCTTGAGGTTCCACCTGAAGATGTCGACGTAAACGTCCATCCGGCAAAGACAGAAGTGCGCTTCCGCGATCCGGCTTTTATCCGCGGCTTCATCGTTTCGGGCCTGCGCCATGCGCTCGACATGGCCGGGCAGAAGACCGCGCAAACCCCCGCCGCCCCGGCCATGGCCAACTGGCAGAGCGAGCCTTTCGTGCCCACGCCCTATGCGCTGGGCGAGGCGCCGCTGTTCACCCCGGCCAATGCGCCGGCCGGTGGCCGCCTTGAAAGCCTGTTTGCCCGGCAATACAGCCCGAACCGGGTGAGCGAGGCGGGCACAGCCTGGCGCGGGTTCGACGCGCAGGCAACCGGGCCTGCCGAGGCCGTGCTGACGCCCTCGGCCCGCGCCGAAGCGGCGCAGGACAGCGCGCCGCCCGCCACTCAGCACCCGCTGGGCGCCGCGCGCGGGCAGGTGGCCGGCACCTACATCATCGCCGAGGCCGAGGATGGCCTCGTCATCGTCGACCAGCATGCCGCGCACGAGCGGATCGTGCTGGAACGGCTGCGGGCGGGCGGCATGGGCGAGCATGTCGCCAATGCGCAGGCGCTGCTGTTGCCCGAGGTGGTCGATCTGGACGAGCCGTCGTGCGACCGGCTGGAGGAGGCGGCAGAGACGCTGGCGGCCCACGGCCTTTCGCTCGAACGCTTTGGCCCCGGTGCGGTGCTGGTGCGCAGCGTGCCGACCGCTCTGGGCAAGGGCGATGTACAGGCGCTGGTGCGTGATGTGGCCGACGATCTGGCCGCCAATGGTGCCGCGCTGGTGCTGGGCGAGCGGCTGGATCATGTGCTGGCGACCATGGCCTGTCACGGGTCGGTGCGCGCGGGGCGTTCGCTCTCGGTGGCCGAGATGAACGCCCTGTTGCGCGAGATGGAGGTGACGCCGCGTTCGGGCCAGTGCAATCACGGGCGGCCGACATGGGTGAAACTGGCCCATGCCGACATCGAGAAGCTGTTTGGCCGCCGCTAGCCCCTAGCGGCGCAGGGCAGTCCGGAAAGGCGCGTCGCTGCCGTCGCCTTCAAGCGCTTGCGGCAGGCCGATGAGGTCGCGCAGCAGGGGGGCGACATCCACATTGTCGAAGGTGGGCAGGCGTCCGGCGGCGCGAATGGCCGGGCCAGAGGCGATGAACAGGGCACGCATGTCGGGTGCGTCATTGTCGTAGCCATGCGTGCCGCCCTTAACCGGCTTGGCAGGCTCGTCCTTGAGCACCACCCAGCCGCTGTCGGCCAGGCACACCCATGCCGGAACACGCGGGTTTGCGCCATAATGGAGCCGTGCCGGGAGCCGCCCCTTGGCCCAGCAATGCACATGTGCCGGCGGGTGGGCCAGCGCTGTGGCGACCGCCACCTCGTTGCCCGGCGTTGGGGTGAGCATGACAAATGGCCCATCCTCGAGCGCGGTAAAGCCATTTTGCGGCAGAACGGCATCGAGGCGAATGACGCGATGGGCGTCGATGGCGGCCATGCCGTGGTCGGCCACGATCACCAGATTGGCCGGTTGACGCAATTGCGCCAGCCCGTCGCGCAGGGCGCCAATGGCGCTGTCGACCTGGGCGATGGCGGCATTCACCTCGGGGCTGTCGGGGCCGAAATCGTGGCCCTGTGTGTCGACCACGTCGAAATAGAGCGTGAGGAAGGCGGGGCGGGTGGCAGCCGGGCGGCGCAGCCAGTCGATCATGCCGGCCACGCGCTGGCTGTTGGTCACGGCCTTGGCATAGGGCCACCAGTCGGACGCGCGGCGCCCGCCAATCGCCACATTGCTGCCCGGCCAGAACATCGTTGCTGTGCGGATGCCGGCCTTTTCGGCCGAGATCCACAGCGGTTCGGCCGCATCCCACCAGAACGGGTCGGTGGTTTCCATGGTGAACACTTCGCCCGGGCGACGCGGGTCGGTCATCTTGTTCGAGACGATGCCGTTCCGGTCGGGGCGCAGGCCGGTGACCAGCGCCCAGTGGTTGGGAAAAGTCTTGGACGGGAAGGAGGGGCGCATGGCGGCGCTGATGCCTTGCGTTGCCAGTGCGTTGAGCGTGGGGGTGATGCCTCGCTCGAGATAATCGGGGCGGAAGCCGTCGATCGAGACGAGGATCGTGACCGGAGCCTTGCTGGCTTGGGCGGGCGGATTGGCTGGCGCGGTCAGCTGGGCCGGCGCGGGAAGGGCCGGCTGGGGCATGGCCGATGCCTTCTGAGCGGTGGCCTGCGTTGCTGGCTGGGCCAAAGCGAGGAGGCAGGCAGCGCCAAGACGCCAGGTGATTTTTTGCGTTGCGACAGTCATTTGCAAACGGGGTTAATGCGTATGAATGTCGGTATCAAGACAGGCTGCGCGTGCTGTCAAATAGCGAGCCGGCGCAGCAGGCCAAAGCCGGCCCGCTGCGCCTGATGGCTCAGACGTTGAACTTGAAGTGCAGCACATCGCCATCCTTGACGACATATTCCTTGCCTTCCT
>DATMUT010000178.1:0-6482 GCA_035563755.1 Novosphingobium sp. | reverse complement strand
GCCATAACGCCCGCCATCGGGGGCAAACATGGCCTCGGTGTCGTACACGCCGCGCCGGATCAGATAGAAATCGGTGATGTTGATCGTCGTCCAGGGCGCCAGCACCAGCAGCAGCAGGATGACCAGCGCGATAAAGCGCGGCACGAACACATCGGCCGAGAGCGTCGCCATCGACAGGCACCCGGCCAGCACCACCACCGAAAGCACCATGCGCGCCTGCCGTCCGGGCATCCACCGCGCGGCAAAGGTCTGCACAGCGGTAATGATCGAGAGCACCGCGCCATACATGTTGAGCGCATTGTGGCTGACGATATTCATCAGGAACAACACCATCAGCACCGGCCCCAGCCAGCCTGTGTGCGTGGCGATGACCTTCATCGGTTCGGCCCCTGCGGGCGCACCCGCCACCGCCGCCGCGCCAAAGATAAACGCCGCCGACGCGCCCAGCGCCGCGCCCGCCGTGCTCATCAGGAACGGGCGGCGCAGGCCCACCGATCGCGGCAGATAACGCGAATAGTCGGACGTGTAGCAGGCATAGGAAATGTGCCACACCGCCGCCAAGGAGAAGGTCGAGAGGAAACCCAGCGGCGTCACGCGATTGGCAAACAGTTCGCCCGGCGGCATTTGCCGCAGCACCGCCACAAAGGCAGCCACAAGGCCGGCCCCCATCACCACCATCCCCACCCGGTTCAGCCAGTGGATGACATTATAGCCCAGCAGGCCAATCGTGGCCGCCGCCAGCGCGCACAGCATGGCCCCCGCCGGCAAGGGCACCCCCGGCACCAGCGTTGCCAGCGAACGTCCGCCCAGCACCGTGTTCGAGGTGAAGAAGCCGATATAGAGCGTCGTGGCGATGCCAACGACCAGCAGCGCACCATAGCGGCCGAACTGGCCCCGGCTCTGGATCATCTGCGCCAGGCCCAGCTGCGGCCCCTGCGCCGAACAGGCGCCCAGAACGCAAGCCCCGACCCAGCCGCCCAGCACAATGGCCAGCGCCGCCCAGCCCAGCGACAGGCCATAGCTTTGCACCGCCATCGCCCCTGTCACCATGGGCAAGGGCGCGATATTGGTGGTGAACCACAAGGTGAACAGGTCGCGCACCGATCCGTGGCGCTGCTCGTCGGGCACGCAGGTGATGCTGTTGGCCTCGACCAGCGTGGCGGCGCTTTCATGATCCTGATCAACCGCGATCGTCACATTTTGTCCCATCCCCGGATTTCCTTGTGGCACACCAACGCATGTTGGTATACCATCGGATGGTATTTCCAGTTTCCCCTCAGCGCAAGAGCCTGCTTATGGGGAAAACAGCGTAGAAAGGGCCCGAGATGAAATTTTCGCTCTTCCTCCACATCGAGCGGTATGACGAACAGGTGTCGCATCGCCAATTATACGAAGAGCTGCTGGCCCTGTGCGACCTTGCCGAGGAAGGCGGGTTCGACAAGGTGTGGATCGGCGAGCACCACAGCATGGAATATACCGCCGTGCCCAACCCGCTGCAGATTCTGGCGGCGGTGGCCGGGCGCACGCAGCGCATCCGCCTGGGCGCGGGCACGCTGATCGCGCCGTTCTGGCACCCTGTGCGCCTGGCGGGCGAGGCAGCGCTGCTCGATGTCATCAGCAACGGGCGGGCCGAGATCGGCATTGCGCGCGGGGCCTATCAGTTCGAGTTCGACCGCATGTTGAACGGCGCGCCGGCCACCTCGGGCGGGGCGTATCTGCGCGAACAGGTGCCGGCGGTGCGCGCTTTGTGGCAGGGCGACTATGCCCATGACGGCGAGATCTGGCAGTTCCCGACCTCGACCAGCGTGCCCAAGCCCATCCAGCAGCCAACGCCGCCGGTGTGGATTGCCGCGCGCGACCCCGATTCGCACCGCTTTGCCGTGGCCAATGGCTGCAACGTCATGGTCACCCCGCTGGCCAAGGGCGATGTCGAAGTGGCCGACCTCATCAACAAGTTCGACACCGCCTGCGCCGAAAACCCCGAAGTGCCCCGCCCACAGGTGATGGTGCTGCAACACGCCTATGCCGCCACGCAAGAGGCCGAGCTGCAACGCGCCGCCGAAGGCATCTCGTACTTCTACCGCATGTTTGGCGCCTGGTTTGCCAACCGCAAGGCGCCCGTCAATGGCTTCCACTCGAACATCGCCCCGCTCGATATGGAGCGTTTTGCCGAATACGCCCCCGATGCGGTGCGCGCCAACATGCCCATCGGCACGCCCGAGGAAGTGGTCGCGCGGCTGAAATCCTACGAGGCGATGGGCGTGGATGAATACAGCATCTGGGTCGATTCCTCGCTCAGCTTTGCCGACAAGAAAGCCAATGTGCAGCGCTTCATCGCCGATGTCCTGCCCGCCTTTGCCAAGGCGCCGGCCGAAAGCGCGACATGAGCAACGGCGCCTACTGGATCGCGCGGGTGCGGATTACCGATCCCGCGCGCTACAGCGACTATATGGCGCTGGCCCCTGCCGCCTTTGCCAAATATGGCGGGCGCATCATGGCGCGCGGCGCGCCCGACCTGGTGCCCGAAGGCGCAACGCCCGAACGGGTCGCGCTCATCGGCTTTGACAGCATGGAGCAGGCACTGGCCTGCTTCCATTCGAGCGAATACAGTGCCGCGCGCGCCAAGCGCGAAGGCGCGGCCGATGTCGAGATCGTGATTATGGAAGCGGTAAAACCATGAGCGAAAAACCACCCGTGCTCAGCCCCGTGCTCAGCAATGCCAGCTTTGACGAGCGCTTTGCCCAGGGGCTGGCCACAAGGCGCGAGGTGCTGGGCGACAGCTATGTCGACAAGGCGCTGAACGCGGCAGACGATTTCAGCTGGCCCATGCAGGAAATCACCACCACCTGGTGCTGGCACGAAGTATGGAACCGGCCCGGCCTCGATCGGCGTTCGCGCTCGATCCTGAATCTGGGCATGATCGCCGCGCTGGGCAAAAGCCACGAGTTCAAGGCCCATGTGCGCGGCGCGCTGAACAACGGGCTGACTCGCGAGGAACTGCGTGAGGTGCTGATGCAGATCTCGGTCTATTGCGGGGTGCCAGCGGGGGTGGATTCCTTCCGCCTCGCGCGCGAGGTGCTCGACGAGATCGACGGGAAGTAAAAGGGTTTTGCGAGGGGCTAGCCCCTCGCGCTCCCGTTCATGATGTTGCGCCAAGCCGGAGACACGAACAGGGAGCGCGAGGGACAAGTCCCCCGCCTCCCCCTGCCCCCCTCAACGCATTACAAACGGATCGCCCACCGGCGCATCCGACAGGTTGATCCACACCGTCTTGGTCTCGGTGTAATCCTCGATCGCCTCGAAGCCGCATTCGCGCCCATAGCCCGACAGGCCAAAGCCGCCGATGGGCGCCATGGGCGACACCGCGCGATAAGTGTTGACCCATAGAATGCCGGCGCGAATGTCGCGGATCAGCCGGTGCGCCCGGCCGATGTCGCGCGTCCAGATGCCGCCCGCCAGGCCATATTCGGTGCTGTTGGCCAGCGCCAGCGCCTCTGCCTCGCCCGAAAAGCGCATGACGGCGGCAACCGGGCCGAACACCTCGTTGCGCACAATGTCCATGCGGTCGTGCGCGGCGTGCAGCAGGGTGGGTTCGTGATACCAGCCCGGCAGGTCGGGGCGCCCGCCACCGGCCAGCACCTGCCCGCCCTCGGCGCGGGCGCGGGCCACCATGGTTTCCACCACGCCCAACTGCTGCTCGGTGGCCATCGGCCCCATGTCGGAATTGGGGTCGAGCGGATCGCCGATGCGGATACGGCTCATGCGCTCGCGCAGGCGGTCGATGAACTCGTCATACACATCCGCCTCGACCAGCAGGCGCGATCCGGCCACGCAGCTTTGCCCGCTGGCCGCATAAATGCCCGCCACCGCGCCATTGACCGCGCTTTCCAGATTGGCATCGTTGAACACGATATTGGCCGACTTGCCGCCCAACTCCATGCTCAGCGTCGCCATGTTCTCGGCCGAGGCGCGGATGACATGACGCGCCGCCACCGGCCCGCCGGTAAAGGCCACGCGGCGCACCTTGGTATGGCGCGAGAGGGCCGCGCCCGCCGTCGGCCCCCAGCCGGTGATCACATTGACCACGCCATCGGGAATGCCCGCCTGCGCCACCAGCTCGGCAAAGCGCAGCAGGTTGGTGCTGGCATGTTCGGACGGCTTGATGACGATGGTATTGCCCGCCGCCAGCGCCGGGGCCAGCTTGATGATCGTCAGATACAGCGGGTTGTTCCACGGCACGATGGCCGCCACCACGCCCAGCGGCTCGCGCACCGTATAGGCGAACATGTCGCCCTTATCGATGGGCAGGGTCGAACCCTCGAGCTTGTCGGCGGCGCCCGCGGCGTAATACAGGAACTGCGGGATATAGGCCGTGGCACCGCGCGTCTCGCGGATCAGCTTGCCATTGTCCTGCGTTTCCAGCTCGGCAATTTCATCGACATGCTGCGCCACCAGATCGCCCAGCTTGCGCAGCAAGGCGCCGCGCGCGCTGGCCGTCAGGCCGCGCCAGGCCGGATGGTGAAAGGCGGCATGGGCGGCCTCGACGGCGCGGTCCACGTCTTCCTCGCCGGCGTCGGGCAGGCTGGCCCAGGCCTGGGCCGTTGCCGGATTGAGCGATTCAAAACGCGCGCCCGATGCGGCATCGCACCAGCGGCCGCCGACAAGCATCTGGAAATTGCGGATCATGGGGCTCAGGCTCCTGTAGAGGGTGCGAAATTCGCCTCGATGAAGGGGGCGAGCAAGGCATTCGTTTCAGCCGCGTGTTCGACCGGCATCATGTGGCGGGCATTGGCCAGGATGGCGCATTGCGCGCCGGCAATGCGCGCGGCCAGCGCCTGCGCCATGGCCGGGGTCGAGCCAACGTCATGCTCGCCGGTGGCCACCAACACGGGCAGGTCGATCTCGCCCAGCCGGTCGGCGCCGTAATTGTCCTGGGTGGCGAACAGGCGATAGGTGGTCAGGTATCCGGCCGGGTCGTTGCCCGCCACGGCCACGCGCAGGGCGGCAATCGCCTGCGGCCGGTCGCGGTGGTATTCGGGCGTGAACCAGCGTTCCAGCGCGGCATCGACATTGGCCGCAGGCCCCCCGCGCACCACTTCGGCCACGCGGTCGGCAATGGCGGTGCTGACCGCGGGCGCGCGGTCGAACACACCGTTGAGCAGCACCATGGCCGACAGCCATGCCGGATGGCGCAGCGCCAGCGCGCGCGCCACCAGCGCCCCCATCGAGAAGCCTACCAGAACCGCGCGTGTCACGCCCAGCTCGGCCATCAGCCCGTCGATCGCGGCGGCATAATCATCGAGCGTGGCGTCGGACGCGGGGTTGGCGCTGGCGCCATGCCCCGGCATGTCGGGCAGGATCACCCGCCAGCGGGGCGAAAAGGCGGCCACCTGCCCCGCCCACATCGTATGGTCGAGGCCGACGCCGTGAATGAACACCAGCGCCGGACCACTACCGCCCATATCGGCATAGGCGATGCCGTTGGCCGCAATGCGGACCGCTGGCAGCGAAGGGGACAAGGCCAGGCTCAAGCCGCGCCGCCCGCCTTGGCCGCCGCTTCTGCCGCCGCCTTTTCTGCCGCAATCGCCTCGATGTCGAGGTAGCGGTTGCCGATGCGCGGATGCACCCGGCCCCCGTCAGCCGCGCCCAGCACGATCACGATCTCGTCGGCCAGCGGCGCGTCCGAGATGGCGAATTCGGCGGTGATGTAGTGCGAGCGGGCGCCCTCGTCGTCCTTGTGCATCATGGGCACCTGGATCGAGGTGCCCAGGCCGCCGCGCTTGTTGGTGAAGCTGAGATAGGACTTGGCCTGCACCGCATTGCGATAGTGATTGCCAAAACGCAGCGTGTGGATCAGCGCCGAGGCATGCTCGATCTCGCCATTGGCGCCAACAACGGCAGCCTTGCCATAGGCCTCGATCCGCTCGGCCCCGCCCATGAGCGCCGAGATGCGCGCCACCATTTCAGCGCCCAGGTCCGAGGCGATGGCGGCGATTTCGGGCTGCAGATCCTCGACAAAACCGCGCCCGGCCCAGGGGTTGGCCACCACGGCCGCCACCGCGCAGGTCGTGATCGGGCGCGGGGCAGCCTTGCCGCCTTCCCACAGCACTTCCTCGAGGTAGTGGACATATTTGCGAACGTTCAGGGTCATGGGGTGCTCCTGCGGGGATTCAACATTTCGTATGATGGTATACCATCTGTTTGCGTATATGCAACCGCCCATGCTTGCGCTATGCGCTTTGGCACAAACTCCCGCTTTCTGACCAATCGGACACCCATGACCGCCCCCGACGATCTTGCCCTCGAACGTATCGAGCAACGCCCGCAGACGCTGCGCCTCATCGCCCTCGACCGGGTGCGCGACGCCATTCTGGAAGGGCGCATCCTGCCGGGCGAGCGGCTGGTGGAACGCACGCTCTCGGATCGGCTCGGGGTCAGCCGCTCGGTCATCCGCGAAGTCATCCGCAACCTTGAGTCCGAGG